>NZ_JACJPZ010000008.1:0-105115 GCF_014696335.1 Dolichospermum sp. FACHB-1250 | reverse complement strand
GATAAATAAAGATTTTTTAATGCCGCAAATTCTGCTTTAATATCTAATTGCCATTCTGGAAGTTCTTGAATGCGATAATCTAAATAATGTTGAGAAAATAAGGGTTTATTTGTATTTTTTGTATTTGTCATAATTGGAAATCGAAAAAATATATAGATGGGGATATTTTATCCTAGATATAACCCGCCCAAAAATAAACTTCCGGGCTAATAACCAAAGTCCGTTAAAAAGGACTAGAAATTTCTTTTATTCGTCTAAATACGACTATCGCTATTAGAGTCAGAATTAAATTAATTTTGATAGCGCAGTTATTTTAATTAAGTCCTATACTCAATTATATCGCCTCCAATTCTAACACAAATTAACACAAATTAACACAAATCCATGCTGGGCAACAAACAGGAAAAAAATCAAAGATATTTACAGCAATTTTCATTTATTTATGCCACAATCTAAATTAATCTACTTATTTGCGCCTTTGTGTCTTAGCGCGAAACTTTGATTAAAACGTGGTTCATTAACCTAAAAATGGCCGTAACTGCAACTTCTCTTGTTTGCGTCTGGATCATCTCTGGCTGAGACCAATTCATTTTTTTAACCAAACTAGACTGAGAAAATTATGTTAACATCTGCAATTAACAATCAAAATGCAAATCCTATCCAATTAATCAAAGAAGGTGTAGCTATAAGCGATCGCTCTCACTGGGGTCGTATCCGTGTTTCTGATGATGACAGATTACGCTTTTTACACAATCAAAGCACAAATAATTTTCAAGTCCTCAAACCCGGTCAGGGCTGCGATACTGTCATGGTGACATCTACAGCCCGGACGATTGATTTAGTCACTAGTTATGTATTAGATGATGCTGTTTTGCTCCTAGTTTCCCCTAACCGTCGTCAGCTAATCATGCAATGGTTAGATCGTTATATCTTCTTTGCAGATCAGGTCAAATTAACTGATATTACCGCAGAAACGGCAACTTTTACCCTGATGGGACCCCAAAGCCATGGTATTGTCGAAAAATTGGGAGCTGGTGATTTAATTGGTCAACCAGATGGTAATTTCATATCAATAGATGGAGTAATAGTTGCTGTTGGTAGCGGCTTGGCTACACCGGGATATACTCTAATTTTACCAGTCACAAAAAAAGAAATATTGTGGAATAAAATCCTGAGTTATGGTGCTGGAGAATTGAGCGATCGCGCCTGGGAAATGTTACGAATAGTACAAGGTCGTCCCGCTCCAGATGCCGAACTTACGGATGATTATAACCCCTTAGAAGTTGGTTTATGGCAGACAATTTCCTTTAACAAAGGTTGTTATATCGGCCAAGAAACCATTGCCAGATTGAATACATACAAAGGTGTAAAACAATACCTTTGGGGTATTCATCTCCATGGTGCGGCTGAACCAGGAACAATCATCACCATTGGCGACGAAAAAGTAGGTAAACTCACCAGCTATACAACCACCCCGGATGGTCATTTTGGACTAGGTTACATCAGAAGTAAAGCTGGTGGAGTTGGTTTAAAAGTGCAAATTGGGGAAACAGAGGGAGAAATAGTGGCTATTCCCTTTGTTTCTCACGAATATCCCTTGAATAACGGGTAATTAACCAACTTAATCCTAAATTCTCTATTGCAAGCTACACAGAATTATCAATGAATTAATCCTGATATTTTATACAGCTTTATCCATTTCCTCTACCCCGACAAAATTCATCTATCCAAGAAGGTAAACTACTGCTAGGATGAGACGTAGTAAAGAGAATATTTTGGCTGGGAATTTTGGAGATTTCAGTAGCTATTTGTTCCCTTTCCACGGGAACAGGTAGCCTAACTAAAGAATGATCATAAACTGGCGTGGCCACTGCAACCACTGAAACACCCGTATTCATTTTCAATAACACTTGTTTGCGTTCTTTAGCTACAGATAAATCTGTCAATGGGATACGAATAGGAGAGGTACTAACAATCTCATTTTTCGCTGTAGAACGCTGAGATTTCAAGCTATTTAATTCCTGTTCAGGATTGAAGTGTAAACCTAAAGCCGCAATTATTTGATCAGGATTATTATTTAAATCCAAAATAAAAGGCAGGATTTTTTTTAACTCTGATTCTAAAATAGATAAAGTGGCGATTATGTAACCCGAAGAAGGACGACGTATACCATCATAATCTTTCCAAATTCGCATTTTAACTAGCCAAGAACGATTTTGCTCATAATAACTCAGCCACTTAATTTTTAATGATTGACGTAGATGCTCAATATCCATTTATTCCCTCCTTTCTAATTTGCACCTGACAGAATTTATATATTTTCAGTAATTTTTATCCGTTCTATAAAACTTACCCAAAATTACCAGAGTCTATAGGACTTAGCCCTGAAGAATGTTCCCATAGCCTCTCAAACATAAGACTAAAATCCTGACTACGATCTCATATATTAAGCTGTTATGCAGCTAAATTGTACAATCCTAATCTGGCTAAATCTTCTGGTGCGGGCATCCTGCCCGCTATAATTATACAAGTTAAATGCAGTACAGATGATGCCAGTTGCGTAGTAATTCCGCCATTATGCAGCGCTAAAAATCTTAATTAATCATCAGTCCTTTACTTGCTAACCATTCACTATTAAATATGCGTGATTGATAGCGAGAACCACTATCACACAAGATAGTAACAATAGTATGTCCAGGTCCTAATTGTTTGGCTAAAGCCACAGCCGCAGCCACATTAATCCCTGTTGAACCACCCATTAATAAACCATCTTTTTTTAATAGTTGATAAACGACACGCAAGGCCTCTAAATCATCAATTTGGATAGCATCATCAATAGGCGCGCCTTCCATATTAGCTGTAATTCTGCTATTACCAATACCTTCAGTAATGGAATTACCTTCTATTTTGATTTCCCCGGTTTTGATATAACTGTATAGTCCACTACCCAAAGGGTCAGCAACCACACATTTAACGCCGGGATTTTGCTCTTTTAAGTACATAGCCACACCTGCATAAGTACCACCCGTACCAGTCGCCGCTACCCAGCCGTCTATTTTACCATCTGTCTGTTGCCAAATCTCTCTACCTGTGGTTTGATAATGGGCAAGACGATTAGCTAAATTGTCAAACTGATTAGCCCATAAGGCGTTTTCCATTTCTGCTGCAATTCTCCCAGATAGTTTGACGTAATTATGAGGATCTTTGTAAGGTACAGCAGGAACAGGACGAACTTCCGCACCCAAGGTAGTTAAAGCATCTATTTTTTCTTGAGATTGGGTGTTGGGAATAATAATCAAACATTTGTAACCCTTGACATTGCAGATATGCGCCAGTCCAATTCCCGTATTTCCCGCAGTCCCTTCGACTACTGTACCACCAGGTTTGAGCAGTCCTTTTTTTTCCGCATCTTCGATGATGTAAAGCGCAGCCCGATCTTTTACAGAACCACCAGGGTTTAGAAATTCCGCTTTGGCTAAGATATCACAACCTGTTTCTTCACTAAAACTGTTTAAGCGAATTAGTGGTGTGTTCCCAATTGTACCGACAAATCCATTTTTGGTATCCATATTGAATTTACTTGATTTCTTCCCAATTAAATTTTGACATTGATTGAGTGAGAGTTGGGGAAATAGAGTTTTTGATTTTATATAGGACTTCAGCAGGTGTCACAAAAAACTATATTTTTATATTTTTTTGTCTGTAGTCCGGGCTTTAACCCTGAGCATATTCCCCAAGTTACCCGCAAACACTTAGGAGATCATCCTATTTGTGTAAGTCCTTTCATACTGCAATCTCTAGTATTTGGGTAGATTGATCATTTTATATTTCATAATACCAAATATCTTCTTGTTTCACTATAATCCGGTGCTGAGAAAGTCTATTAATTAGTCCTTCCTGTTCTAATTGTCCTAATATACGAGTGATGGTTACACGAGTGGAATTGATCAGTATTGCTAAGTCTTCATGAGTTAAAGGCATATCAATTAATCTTCCTGCTTGTACTTCTGAACCAAATTTTTTTGATAACCATGCTAATAATCGTATCAACATGGTTTCTACTTTTTTGTGACTGCGAATTACCATTAATTCTTCCGCTTTTTGAATGTGATTAAGCAAAGTATTTGTCAGTTGCGTCCAATCCTCTACAGGTATAATAATCGCTTCTACCTTGCTTAAACACTCTATCTGATAAGGTTTCATTGTTGATAGCATTTCCCCAACTAGATCCCCCGGCCCCCATAATCCTAAAGCTACTGTCGTTCCATCTTCTAAATAAGTATAAGTTATGACAAATCCTGCTTCTATTTGCCATAAAGCATTCTTTTTACTCGGCAATAAAGATCGCCTGGTAAAATGTTGTTGGCTATTGTGAGTAGCTGTTTGCGCTAGACTTGTGTATAATGACATCAGTATCTATATTACTTTTCTCCGATACAGTAACCGTATTATAGATAGATATGGTAATAAAAAGCTATTGTCTAGAAATTTCTATAATTTCTATTTAATTGTTCCATTTAATTGTGCCGGTTTCTCACCCGTGCAGGACTACCTGTAGGAATTGCAGCAATTAATTTTTGCGTGTATTCTTCTTTTGGTTCAAGATAAATACTTTCAGATGTACCTGATTCTACAATTTTCCCTTGATTCATGACTAAAATGCGATCGCTCAAAAATTTCACTACACTTAAATCATGGGAAATAAAGATATAAGTGAGTTGAAAATCTTCTTGTAATTCTTTCAATAAGTTTAAAACCTGCGCTTGTACAGAAACGTCTAAAGCTGAAACTGACTCATCACAAATAATAAACTTAGGATTCAAAGCTAAAGCGCGGGCAATACAAACCCGTTGACGTTGACCACCGGAAAATTGATGAGGATATTTTTTCATATCATCCGCACTTAAACCCACCCTTACCAAAAGTTCCACTACCCTAGCTTGTTGCTGTTGTTTTGACTTACCCACACCATGAATTAACAGCGGTTCTATAATCGCTTCCCCAATTTTTATCCGGGGGTTGAGGGAACTAAAAGGATTTTGGAAAATAATTTGCATTTCCCGTCGTAAGTGCTGCAAAGTTTTCCCAGTTGAATGGGTAATATCTTGTCCATCAAATAATATTTTACCGCTCATGGGTTCGATTAGTCGCAGCAAGGTTCTACCCAAAGTAGTTTTACCACAACCCGATTCTCCCACCAATCCCAAGGTTTCTCCAGGAAAAACATCAAAGGAAACCCCATTTACAGCCTTATGGTAGCGTTTTGTTTCTCCAAATACTCCCCGCACAGGGAAACCTACCTCTAAGTTCCGCACGGTTAATAGCGGTTGTTTGGCACTAATATTTGCCAGTCTTTCCTGAAATTCTTTCTTAGTAATTTCCGCTGGTTTAACTGGTTCTTTAGCCTTAATTGTGACTTCTCCCCACTCATTTTTGACTACACTCATGTAGTCAGAAACAGTTAGGAGTTTGCGGGGACGATGGTTAAGGCTGGGACGACAAGCTACAAGTCCTTTAGTATAAGGATGTTGGGGGTGATTAAAAATTTGTGCGGCTGCTCCATATTCGACTATTTTACCTTGATACATTACCGCTACTTGGTCAGTAATTTCCGAAATTAATCCCAAGTCATGACTAATAAAAATCATAGCCATATTGCGACTTTTTTGTAATTCAGACAACAATTCTAAAATTGTTGCTTGTACAGTCACATCTAAAGCTGTAGTTGGTTCATCCGCAACTAACACAGAAGGATTACAAGAAATTGCCATAGCAATCATAACCCGTTGTAACTGCCCCCCTGACAATTGATGAGGGTAGCGATCTAGCATTGCTTCTTTATGCTGCTTTATTAATTGTGCTAATTTAAAACTGTCCAGTGCAGATAAATCATAATTAAGATACTGTTGTTGAATTTGCTCATCACTAGGTAAGAGTTTAACCTCTTGTAAACCAGCGATCGCAATTGCTTTGGCTTGAATTGCATTCACATTTTGATGACGCATAATTGCCTCTTGCAATTGAAACCCAATAGTATAAACTGGATTTAAAGAACTCATTGGTTCTTGAAAAATCATAGCAATATCACCACCTCGATAAAGCTGCATTTCTTGAGGTGGTAAAGCTAATAAATCCAGCGGTTGGCCATTGGTTGGAGAAAACCAAATTTCCCCCCCACTAGCTTTACCCGGATATGACAACAAACCCATAATTGCTAAAGCTGTCACTGACTTTCCACTTCCCGACTCTCCCACTATACCTAGAGTCTCACCCTGATGTAACCGAAAGCTAATACCATCTACGGCTTTAACCTTCCTGCTATCACTAATAAATTCAACTTGTAGATTACGAACCTCTAGCACTATTTCTTTCATATTATCAATTACCAAAAAATTTACAATTTACCTAAAATATCAGCTAATAAATATCCCGGAAGTTTAGACAAAGCTAAATTTTGTCCTTGAATGCCTAACTCATTATGGAAAGTCCGAATTATTTTAATAATGTGGTTGATGGTTATTTGATAATTTTCTGTTTGTTTACTAAATCCATTTAGGGCTTGTAAATGATTTTCTAAAGCAACTTCTAAATGTCGAGAAAGCATTTTTTTATCTCCATTAAAACCCACATTGGTAACTAAATAATAATTAGCTATTCCCAAAGTATTATGTGTCAACCACAAATCAAAACTTAAATTTATATTAGTTAATGAGTGAGCAGTATTCACAGCTTCTTCATAAGAATTAATACATAACTTAATAAATTTTTGTTGATCTTCCTTTGTTGTTGTCCGCTGATTTGCTAGATGCCAGTAAGCGATACCGAGATTATTTTGAGTAGCAGCATAAGCATGGGGTGAATTTGTTGATGTTCGATATTTTAGCACTTCAGTGTAAATCTGAATCGCTAATTGGAGATTTTCCGTTGGTTGTTCATATTGAGAAAGATTCCAATAAGCCGTACCAATGTTATTTTGAATCATCCCATATTTTAGGGGTTCATCTGTCGGTTGATAGTGAACAACGGCTAATTTATAAGCAGCGATCGCTTTTTTAATATGTTCTACAGGCCGATTATACTGCCCTAAATGCCAGTAAGCTGTACCTAAGTTATTCTGACAAGCAGCATATTTTAAAGGTTCTATTTCCTCCTGTCGGTAACGAAGTGCTTCATGGTAAGCCATAACCGCCAAATTCCAGTTTTCCACTGGTTCAGAAAACCTGGCCAAATCACCATAAGCCGCTCCCAAGTTATTTTGGATACGAGCATAAGTTTCTGGTTGAGTATCACCCGTAATTAGCTTCAGTGCTAATTTATAAAAATCTATACCTTGCTGAATATAAATTTTCGCTTCTTCTGAATTATCACGGATGCGGTGCAACATCCAATAAAGTGTCCCCAAATCATTCAAAATATCTGGAATTTGTGGAGAACTTTCATCATAGGTAACCGCTTCCTGATAAGCGAGAATTGCTATCATTAAGTTTTGGAGAGTTGCTTGTCCTTGCTCAATGCGCGAGCGATATAAATTACCCAAACTTTGATAAGCAATAGCGAAGCACTCACCAGGAATTGCTAACTCATTTCCCCTGGCATTTTCAATGTGTAATTGCTCAATTTCCCATAATATTTGTTGTGTTTGTCCGCTATCATCAGTATTTAGTGTTTCTTTGATTAATCCATGTAATTCCTGATTAATATGAGATAAAGAAGCAAAACTTTGCTCAGTGGTTATTTCAGAAGCTTGAGCAGGAGATTTTTCAGGTATTTGTGTTAGTAAATTTTCGTTTTTAGTTGCAGATAAATCTGGTTGATTTGTTTGTCTGATGTCTTTATAAATTTCCTCTTCATCAACAAATAAATCCTGCAAATTTTCCCCATCTAAACGGACAGAATCTGCGAAATCCTCTGCATAAACTCTATTATCTACAGTTGGTGTCGGTTCTCCGGCAAATATAAATACACCAGTTCGACAATGCCAAAATTTGGGTGCTGATTGCTGAATTGCCGATAACCAAGGACGAGAAACCCAAAATAACAAACTGGATTCTAAAAAACTACTCGATTCCTGACCCGATAGATATGCTTCACTTAGTCTGAGATAATTCAAGAATAACCGTTGTACTGCTACTGGTTCTTTAGTCAGCATTTCTACCCCCACAATCTGAAATCCTGGGGTTGGTAAAGGACGGCCAGAATTATTTTTTGAACCTCCCACAATGGGGGGTGGATAATTAACTAACCATTGATTTATTTGCGCTATGGGATTGGGATCACTGACATTTAATCGCCAAGTGACTAATCTTGGATAAGCTTGAGTGCTAAACTCTTCTCTATTCTCTTGCTGATAGAGGATATTTCCCACTGGATAAGCTAAGAGTGAGTGTAAACGCGCTGCTATGCGATTTCTTAACTTTAAATCGTCACATATAGCAAATAGAATTTGTCTACGCAAACCCAGGCTCAGGGACAGCTTTAGGCGTTGATAGACTTGCTGATTCTTAATATTTTTTGTGTGTAGAGTTTCATTCACGCTTCTATGTATTTGGCTTTGAGCCCTTTTTTCTGTATACATCCTGACTGAATAAATTCATTGAATATTAATGTCACATCTGACGATGTTGATTTTCACCAAGGACAGCAAGTATCTTCTTGCGGGTAATGTTAGCTAATGCCTCCGGCACGCTACCGGGAATGTCAATGTTTAAGATCCGTAAATATGCAAAGGATACCGATTTAACCCTAACAAGCCTGTCTAATCGTCTGGTTCTAGAGTAGAGAACCAGCTTCTTATCCTACTCCCTCGTAGGTCTTTAACTCTGGTCTTTAACCTAGTCAGTCAATCAGATGTGGGCGATTTTCCCCGCCTTTAGGTCTGGGGTTTCTAACTGAGATATTTTCTTTTTCAGGATTAATTAAGGTTTTCCGGCTAGATCGAAGTTAAAAAAATATAACTATACTTGCTATCGTTCCATCTTAACAAAAAATCAGGCTCTTTGTGAAAGCAAGAACCTGAGATCAAGAAAAGTTAAAATTTATAAAAGTTCTACAATCAACCGACATTGGAAACAGTAAAGGCCACAAAAACTACTCCCCCAACTAAAAGCGCCGCCGCAATTCCTAAGATAATATAATTACGCTTTTGAGCGTTCGTTGGCGGTTCCGCTTGATAAACCTTGGGTTCTTTGGGGAAATTATTAAGACGGCCGCCTTCTTCCGTTGTATAGGGCATAAAGTTATTCCTTGTTATCTTCTTTTACTTAATGTTACACAAATTTGACATTACTCTCTTGACGCTCCCTGCCCTATAGAGGGACGGGGATTCTTGTTTCAACGAGCAACCTTACCCAAACTTGTTACCAAGTCTGGGTAGAGGGTCGTCTCTCCACAAGCGTTAAAAGTTCCGGTGCGCCCCACCGTACTTAGATCATAGCCAGTTTGTTTTAGTGCTTTTGCTAGTATATTTATTGCAGCATTGTGGTCACGGTCAAGAATACACCCACATTTACAAACATGAGTTCTAACTGAAAGTGATTTTTTAACTATTTCTCCACAACTAGAACAATTTTGAGAAGTATATTGAGGTGCAACTGGTACAACCACACGCCCATAAACTTTACCAAAATATTCTAACCATTGAGTAAACAATGACCAACCAGCATCACTAATTGACTTGGCTAATTTGCTATTTTTAACCATATTTTTCACTTGCAGTTTTTCAAACGCCACTAAATCGTTAGATCTAACTACGCACAATGCTGTTTTCACAGCAAAGTCTTTACGTTGACGTGAAACTTGCAAATGTTTTCTACCAAGACGGTTAATAGCTTTTTTGCGATTATTAGAACCTTTCTTTTTGCGACTAACTTTTTTCTGTAATCGTTTTAAAGATTTTTCTGATTTCCGCAAATGCCTAGGATTATCAATTTTATCCCCTTGAGAATTAGTGTAGAAACTGTTAAGACCAACATCTAAACCAACGGTTTTACCTGTAGCATTGATGTCAATATTCCGTTCTGCATCTACACAAAACTGGATATAGTAACCGTCAGAACGTTTAACTATCCTAACTCTCTTTATTTGCTTAATCTGGTAAAAATGTAAATCCCAAGTTCCAATTAATTTCAACTGACCAATACCACATTTGTCTATGAAAGTAATGTGCTTACGGTAATCTAAAAGTTTCCATCCAGTCTTATATTCAACTGAACGGTTATTTTTTTGAAATCTGGGATAACCCTTCTTACCTGGAACTTTTGCCTTACAATTATCAAAAAATCTTTTAATTGCAAAAGCAGTTCTCTCGGCTGCACTCTGTCTAGCCATTGAGTTTAATTTATCAGCAAAATCAAATTCATTAGCTAGTACCGCAGTGTATTTATTTAGGTCGTAGGGTTTAACATTTTGATTGTCCATCCAAAAGCGCAAACACTTATTACGGATGAACTGAGTTATCCGTATAGCCTCATCAATTTTTTGATATTGCTGCTTTGTGCCTTTGGCTTTAAATTCAAAAACAATCATCTTTTATTCCCAATCCCGACCTATTTTGAGTATAATATACTTTAGGGAATTAGTCAATACCTAATGGTAAAAATGAAACTACCCTCTCTCACGATTAAGCTGCGATATCCCTTGGAGGGTGTTTAATTTTTACCCGCCTTACATCCCCACCCTGTAGAGGGATGGGGTATTACGGCGTTTTCTGATAAAAGTAGATAAATAGTTAAATAAGTTAAATGATTTAAAATTTCTGTCTCAGGACTTACGCAAAAAGAACTGAAAGTAGGGGTAATTCATGAATTACCCCTACGCAAGAATAAGGTGTTCAGCCACATCTTACGTAAGTTCTATGTCTATGATTTTCGATATTTGACCCACTAATAGACATCTGGAGGTAAAGGGACAATTCATAAATTTCCCCCGCCGGGTTTTTATGTCCCGGACATTTAATTTTCCCCAGATGTCTAGTAAAACTTTAACCTTTAATTAGTGTACCGCACGGATAAGTAGCCGTTTTTTGCTGACTAATCTCACTCACAGGCTGATCCTTAGCCGCTAAATAATCTTTTTGCAATGTATCTAATAAAGTTTGACGTTCATCATACAACCGCTTCAAGGAACGAGGTAGACATTGATTTAAGACATAAGCTGTCACCAAAGGTAAAGCAATTGTACTATCAGTATAACAAACAATGGCACTAGGTAATTCATCGGGATCAATTTTACCCCAACTCACAGCTTCAGCGGGAGTCGCCCCAGACAAACCACCAGTATCAGGACGTGCATCAGTAAACTGAACAAAGAAATCATGTCCCCGTTCTTCCAAACCTAACACCTCGTGTATTTGCGGTTGTGTTTGTAATAAAAAGTTTTTAGGACTACCACCACCAATAATTACCGCCGCACTTGTACCATCATTTTCTCGCGCTCCATAAACAATTGCTGCGGTTTCATTGACATCAATAGCCGGATCTATTACTAGCTTTGAACCTTCTAAAGCCAAAGCGGCCACATTCATACCGATAGAACTATCACCGGGAGAAGAAGTATAAATAGGTACACTATACTCATAAGCCGTCGCCAATAAACAGGAATTTTTCACCCCCAATTGCTGTTCTATTTCCCACACGCACTTACCCAGTAAATAATGAAATTCCGCCGTTCCCATCCGCTTTTGGAAAGGTTCGGCTTGGAGAACTTTACGGATAAAAGCGTCAGTTTCTAGCAGTACATCGTAACCAAAAATTATATCATAAATTCTGATTGTCCCTTCTTCCCGCAATTTGACATCATCTAAAAAAGGACTACCAGCAAATAGTTCAAAACCCAAACCATAATGCATATCATGATAAAGATTCGCACCCGTGCAAATCATCCAGTCAATAAAACCATTGCGAATTAAGGGCGCAAGAGCAGAAACCCCAAAACCTGCCGGTGTCATAGCCCCAGACAGGCTAACTCCTACGGTGACACCCTCTTGAAACACTTCCTTAGTCAGCAGTTGACAGGCTTCCCGCAACCGGGCTGAGTTGTAGGCGGTAAAATAAGTATCAATCAAGTCAACCACGCTAACATTGTTAGATATGGGAGTAGGTGCAATTTTCTTACCTTGTTTTTGTGACATTTTTGGGAAATCCTGAATACTAAATATGCCGAATATAATGTTATCGTATTTAAATGTACGGAATTTGCTAAAATATTTTGTAGCGATATGAGTTAGGGACAATCCTTAATGGCATACTCAAGGATTTATGCAGTTTTGTATTTCTATTATTTGCTATGATTAAAGACAACTAACTTGTTATTAATTATGGCACAAGCTTTAGTGAGTCTCTCTGAGGAAATTCCGTCCCAACCCGCACCATTGGAATTTACCACTGATGGTGTGATTGTGATTAGGATAGGTAAAACTCGCGTAACACTCGATACGGTAATTGCTGTTTTTAAACAAGGAACAACAGCAGAAGAAATTGCTTATCGTTATCCATCCCTTAAACTTGCTGATATTTATGCTACCATTGCCTTCTATCTCAATCATCAACAAGAAGTGGAAGTCTATTTACAACAAAGACAGCAACAAGCACAGGAAATTCGTAAAATAAATGAGGCCAGATTTGACCCCCAAGGGTTGCGTGATAGATTGCTGACGCGGAAAGCAGAACAAGAAGTATGTTGAAACTGCTTGCTGATGAGAATTTTGATAATACTATTGTGAGCGGATTGTTACGACGTAACCCAAATATTGATATTTCTACTTTAATTGTTAGCACACCAGATACTTGTGGTGGTTGTCCGCGAATTGCTGATACTCGCATTACTGTTCAGTATATTGTCAATGAAATTAAATCTGGTATGACCCCAGAAGAAATTATTGAAGATAAGCCTTATTTGACAATTGCAGGTATTTACACGGCGTTGGCTTATTATTATGCTAATAAGGAATCACTAAATATTGAATTTACTCAATATCAAGAAGAATGTCAACGACTCGAAGCAGAATATAAAACAAATTATTTCAGATCGTAGCTAACAGAATTTATGTGATTTCTAGTCTATCATAACTAATGAATTTGTCAAAACACAAAAATTATACTTCATGCTCTTAGTCTTAACAGTTATTTATCAACAGGGTTTATGAAAAGCGACACACCAGAAGAATTAAATCCAGATCCAGAAATTTCCCGTTTAATTGATGAGGTAATATCATCCTCACAAACTGATGAAAAATACCGTCAAAAAATGCAGCGACGGAAAGAAATTCAAGACCAAAGAATAGCTAAAGCCATACCCGAAAAAGGCTTAATTATCGTCAATACTGGTCATGGAAAAGGTAAAACTACAGCGGCTTTAGGAATGGTTTTGAGATCCCTTGGTCATGGACATAAAGTAGCCATAGTTCAATTTATTAAAGGGGCGTGGGAACCAGCAGAAAAACGCGCTTTTAGCCATTGGGAAAACCAACTAGAATTTCATGCAATGGGAGAAGGCTTTACATGGGAAACTCAAGATCGTGATCGGGATTTGGATAAAGCGGCTGCTGCTTGGGAAAAATCCTTAGAATTTATCAAAAATCCCGATTTTAAATTAGTGCTTTTAGATGAAATTAATATTGCTTTGAAAATGGGTTATTTACAAGTTGAACAAGTATTAGCAGGTTTAGCTCAAAAACCACCGGAAAAGCACGTAATTCTCACGGGAAGAGGCGCACCACCCGCATTAATTGAAAAGGCTGACTTAGTCACTGAAATGACATTAATTAAACATCCTTTTAAGGATCAAGGTGTAAAGGCACAAGCAGGAATTGAGTATTAAGAATTAATACCGTAATTTGTATTGGTGATAGATATTTGATGATATTAAATAATTAAATAATATATCTATCACCGATTTATTAATTACCTAAAACCATCGCTTCCCTGTTGACATATCTGTAAAATTTCCCTATCATTAGAACTTACATAACTCAACCGATGATAGTCTTTTAAAGTTACTGAATAAGGATAAGTTGTGAACTCATTTTCATTAATTTTAGGGATTGTACCTGTTGTCGCTACCCCTATTGTCCCGACTTCCCCAGGTAAAGTTCTCACCATCATAGCTAATTTTCCTGACTTAGCCAAACTACCCTGAAAACAAGTAAATTCAGATTGGGGAACATACAAAGCACCAATGATTTGATTTTGGCGTTTTTGAAAAACAATGTAACCCTCTTCTGATTTTCCATACAGATAAATACCATCTTGTTCTGGAAATTGGAGTTTTTCTTTTCTCCCTGATTTTATTGTATTTGTGGATAATTTTGTCGTATTTTTCCTGAATTTATTAGCAGATAATTGATAGGAATTAGCAGAATTATAAACTTGAGATTTTTCGGCTTTCTCCTGTTTTATTTCCCCAAGTCGTGATCTAATCAAATGTCCAGAATTAATCTCATTTTGATGATTATGTGATATATAATTAGTAGACAAAGTTACTGATGATAGTAGTTTTTGATGTTGTTGACTAGAATAAACAATACCTAAAACACCAACGGAAATAATCAAGCCAGTCAGGGGAAATTTTAGTTGGCTGGAAGTAATGAGTTTGGAAATATGATTAAGCATACGATTTCTCCTGTAACAAACTTAACCGTTGTTTTTTCGCCTCTTGGAATAATAACTAAATACTAATGATTAAAGATTCCCTCGAAAGTTTCATCTATATATTTTGACTTTAAATCATCAAAAAATCGCTATTTATAGAATTTTCGGGGATAATCTCAAATAATCATTATTTAATGAATTTACGCTTACTTTCATTAATTCATCCACTAGGGGGATGTAAAATTGAGCGAGATTTGAGACCTTTTTACTTTGTCATTGTCATTGTCTGTTTTTCAGTGATCAATAATACGTTTTATTTTTTTTATGACCATTTGAGAACAAATTATCCAAACATCTTGTGATCAAACCTTCTTCATTCCTTAACTTCTCAATAAATACAAGGACTAATTCACATATTGCCCGCAATACAAAAAAAATTACCCCCTGAGTTCAGGAGGCATATATCCAATTAGGATGATTGAAAACACGCTCTTGCGCGTTCATATTTCTAACTAGCAACGTATTCCTTAACATTAGCGCGGCGACGACGTAAATGTGCGAGGGCTTGATGCTCCAATTGACGCACTCGTTCCCGACTGAGGTTTAACCGTTCTCCAACTTTCGCTAAAGACATTTCATTTCCGTCTTCTAAACCAAAGCGTAAAGCTACAACTTGACGCTGTTGGAGTGTGAGTTCAGCCAGCAGGTTATTCAAGTCCTGACGGAGAAATTCCTGGGTGGTATAATACTCAGGGGAAGGACCATCATCTTCCAACATTTCTTGTAACTCAGTATCTTGGTTATCACCAACACGCACATCTAAAGAAACTGGTTGACGCGCCATATTCAGATATTCACGAATTTGAGCGGGTTCTAACTCCAATTCTTGAGCAATTTCGACTGGTGTTGGCGACCTTCCTAGTTTTTGCGCCAATTCCCGCTGAACTTTTTTAATTTTGTTCAATTTCTCAGTAATATGAATTGGTAAACGGATAGTCCGACCTTGTTGGGCGATCGCCCTGGTAATTGCTTGACGAATCCACCAGTAAGCATAGGTTGAGAACTTATAACCTCGTGTAGGATCAAATTTTTCTACACCTCGTTCTAACCCCAAAGTCCCTTCCTGAATTAAATCCAGAAATTCCATATTTCGCTTTTGATATTTTTTCGCAATAGCTACAACCAAGCGCAAATTGGCTTCAATCATTTTTTGCTTGGCTCGTCTACCTTGTACCATGAGATGATTTAATTCTGTTTCTGAATGGTTAACATGGGCAGCCCATTCTGCTAAACTGGGTTCATGATCAATTTCCTTGCGTAAAGCTTCCTTAGCTTCTAGTATTACCATCATTTGCTGTACTTGCTTACCGTAAACAATTTCCTGTTCACGGCTTAACAAAGGTACACGGCCAATTTCCCGTAGATAAGTCCGCACCATATCAGCCGTAAATTTAGCATTGATATTTTCTGTATGATTTTTAACGGTAGACATTGTTGTTTTTATCCTCTACTTTTTAAACATAATCAATATTTTTTTCAACCAAGGTAATTCCGGTAATTTTTAAGCTGACAACCTCACAATCTGATAATATATTCTGACAATATATATTACTGCTGATGGCAAGTTACCATTATTCATTACATTGATCAAGATATTACCAGGGCGTTACTATTGCAAGTAAGATTACAGATATTCCCACCTCCCCTTAATTTTGGACTCTTAGCAAGACATTTGTTTGGTCAGTTTCAAAAATTCTTCTTTTTTTATCTAGTATTTGTCTGAAAAAACAGAATCACTATGTGTCTACTTTCGTATCATATTCCCACCAAGAGCGTCAATGGTAAAGTTCACGAATAATAAATTTTGCAGTTACTCTAAGTCAAAATGTTGATGACAATTTTACCTTAACTTTCAAAAATTATGTGGCATATCCATGGTGACGCAAAAACCTCCCTTCAAGTTGCTTTCAAGTGGCCGGATAACCGAACTTGATTTATTTAGATTATGCAGGGATTTTATGAAGTTATCCGTTGTCCGTTGTCCGTTGTCCGCTGTTAATTTAACACTAAAAGCCTAAATCTGCTTTAGCTAATTCAGCAGCAGTGAATACTTCTTCATCTGACTTTTCTTCCCAAGCCATATCCCCAATTTCAGCGTAAAATGTGGTATCATAGGGACGGGTACGCACAACCACCGGCATAGGAACAGCGTGACCTAAAATCAAAGCCTGTTGTTTAGAGTCTAACTTAGCTAAGACCGAACGTAAACCCCCCCCACCGGATACACCCGTAAAAATAGCATCAATATCTTTCTCATCATTGAGCAAAGCCGTAATGCGAGTACCTATCTGGGACATAACTTCATTATCTATCCCTGATGGACGTTGATCAACTACCAAAAGTGTGACAAAATACTTCCGCAGTTCTCTAGCAATAGTTCCAAAAATCGTACTTTGGACAACTCCTGGGTCAAGAAAGCGGTGTGCTTCCTCTATTGTAATCATTAATGGTGTCGGCCGATCTAAAGGATTTTTACTTTGGAGAAATTTATCAGCTTTTCTGACATAATGCTCATGTATCCGTCTAGTGATCATATTTGTCACTAACATATATGAAAGCATATTTGACTGCGAACCAAATTCAATAACTACGTTTTTTCCCGCTTCTAAAGATTGAACTATATTTTTAACATAATTTTGCGGACAAGCACTACGCATATATTTTAAACTATCTAAACGTAATAGTTTACGCTGTAACGCCATAATTGAGCCTTTGTGTCCTCTTTTTTCTTCACAAAACATCTCAATATCTTCATTACTCATATTCAGCAATTGAATAATCCAAGATTTACCCAACTCGCTAAATAGAATATTAGCATTATCCAATGCCGCTTCTGAAAGTCCTAACTCACGATTACATAATTTAATATCTTCAACTTCTACCTGTTCATAACTAAGGTAGAGTTCTTGAGCGTCCCTAACACCTCGGCGTTTAGTCGAGTCTGGATCAAGGGTGTAAACTTCCACTTTTCCAGGAAATAACTGTTTTAAACCCTTCACAGTATTAACGTTTTTCCCTTCTGCGACTGCTTCCCAACCATATTCCGAGTGCATATCAAAAATCAAATTAACAGCCGCATTTTTACGAATCACACCAGCTAAAATTAAACGAGTGAGAAAAGATTTACCAGTACCAGATTTACCAAAAATACCATTACTCCGTTCCACAAAGCGATTCAAATCAATACAAATCGGCACATCCATATCTAATGGTTTACCGATAGAAAAGTTTTTACGTTGAGGATCATCTTCCCAACCAAAGACCTTACGAAAGTCGTCTTCGGTTGCTTCGTAAACTTGGCTAAAGTGACTAGGAATAGTTTTAACAGGTAATAATTCCATCGTCGTACTGGTTTGAGGTTGAAAGGATGCTAAACCCGTAAGCGATGGTATAAAAGAATTAGGGGATTTACCATTGGTGGAAAAAAAAGGTTCTTGAGATTCGGGGGTAAACATCAACATTGGTGCTAAGTTGATCATTCCATAAGTACCGCTACCGGCTAATACCTCGCGCAAAAAACTATCTTCCCAATTGGGAGGACTAGCAATAATGCGGTCATTTGCAGTTCCTAAAGATACATCTGTTAGGAGACAGAAAAAACGAGAGCGCACCCCCTCTACCACGAGAAATTTACCTACCCGCATATCTTCTACGGAAATATCTGGGTGTAATCTTACTTCTAACCCTCCGGTCAGAGAACCTTCAATAACTGAACCTAATGGCTGTCCCCAATTCATGTTAATTTTATTACTTATCCGTTTTGACATACCTCCTCTTCCTTTCATGAGAGAGGATTCCTTAACGCTTTACCAATTCCTTAATCAATGTTAATGTTTGTAGGTGCATTTCCCCCCGGTGGTGTAATTCCTGGTAATGGCTTTCTAAATTGTGAGTAAATGCGATCGCGCCAGGCGAAAAATGCTTCATAATCGGGATTATCAGCTATACTAGACAATCCTTTCCCTCTGAGAGATACTGGTAAATCTAAGTAAGCACCTTCAGGAAACTTTAAAAGCATTGACAAACTAGCTACTGCTAAATCTGCTAAAGTTGGCTCATCACCTGTTAAATAGGGACTATCTGCCAATAATTGGGTAATAATTTCCAAATCTTGTTTTAACCCAATAATAGCCGCATTTACCGCATCCGTTGTCAAACCCACCCCAAAACCTAGTACAGATAGAAAATCACCAGGAACACCTTCGACCAAATTTCTGAGAATATCTGGGGTTGAAACTGGTAACAAGGCCTTACGGAAATTTTGGTCTTGACTAATAGCTGCAAAAAATGCCTTTCTCCCCTTAACACCTATTGACTCATCTGCCCAATCCTCCAATAATAAAGTCAAAGCCCGTTTTTTGGGTTCTGTTGGTATCAGCGGACTATCTGGGTATGTTGAGTCTAAATACTTAGCGATTTCCGTAGAATCGAAAATATATCTATTGCCATCTTTTAACACTGGTAATTGTTTTTGTCCAGTCAGTCTAAATAATTCCAGTTGTCCAATTCCCGGTGCAACTTCGATTTTGCGGTACTCTAACCCCTTATAATCAAGGATGAGACGGACTTTTTCGGAAAATTGAGATAGTTCCCACTGATATAGTTCTAGCATACCGTATATTTTCCAACTCGTTTGGTTATCAACTTGATAATTATATCTTGAGTTTTGAGAATTTTTCCTATTAATTAATATTTTTTTGCTTGATTCGCTGTCACTAAAGTTGAAAAATATTCAGCTTTTTCTGTGAACAGCTACCGCTAATTATATCATATCTTCTTGATTAATGAGATATTTTTCAGAAAAATACCCTTCAATTACAAATACAGGACTTATCTCTACATCTTGATAAGTCCCAAAATATTCAGAAATTGACTATGATCAATCCCAAAGGCTGGGTTTTTTTTATAACATAAGTTGATCGAATTTTTTAAAATCACATTTGCAGATAAATTGTATTTTCTAGTTGGCAAAACATTATAAGTCTTGATATAACTTGTAAGCAGTCAAGACAAAAAAAATTTATGAAGAGCAATTACGGCAAATTCGGCAAATTCAGCAAATTCAGCAAATTCAAATTATTAGCATTAGCCAAAATCCTTGGTATCATGGGATTAACCAGCACTAGTCTTTTGATGAGTATAGCATCTGAAGCAAAAGAAGTGTCTAATACCAAACCAAGTATTTTCAATGAACCGCTTTATAACCGTGGTAAACAACCAAGTGTTACCATACCTGTCACAAAACCCACCCAGCCAGCAACTGAAATTCCCACTGTTAAACCCACCCAGCCAGCAACTGAAATTCCCACTGTTAAACCCACCCCAACAACACCCATAACAGAAATCAAAGAAACCAGGAACTTAATAGTGTTAGCGAACGCCAATGGCTCATTTAAAACCCTCATTAAAGCTTTAACAGCAGCGGGACTCATAGATACTTTACAAGGGGAGGGTCCTTTTACTATTTTTGCTCCTACAGATGCAGCATTTGCGAAACTACCACAAGATGCAGTACGAGATTTGTTAAAGCCAGAAAATAAAGAAATATTGCTACAGGTTTTAACCTATCACGTAGTATCCGGTAAAGTACTCTCCAGTGATTTGAAATCTGGAGAATTGAAGAGCTTACAAGGAGATCCTATTTCTATTAAAGTTAATAGTAATGGAGTAGAAGTAAATGACGCAAAGGTAACTAAAGCAGATATTCAAGGTAGCAACGGCGTTATTCATCAAATTGATAATTTGATTCTCCCTCCCAGTATATAGATTTTTGGATTTTTGGCGTTGCTGATTTGATGTATGAAAATGATTTTTGATCATACCTAAACCCTTGCAGAAACGTTCCATGGAACATATCTACACTTAAATTCATACTTGCTTTGAGAAACGCCAGATTTTTGTTATTTAATTTGTGAAAATCTCAAGGTTAAAATTCCCAATTGATCTAAAAAAAAGAGGATTTTACTTAACAGCAAAACCCAGGTTAAATATTATATATAATATCTAACCTGGGTTGTTTCAAAACCTAGTAATCAGACTAACGAGCTTTAGCGTTAGACTTTACTTCAGGTGTTTTTACTTCTTGAAGTAACTGCATTATCAATTGATCAAGCTTTTGCGCTACCTGTTCCTCTTGGTGTAAGTTTTGCTCTAACAATTCGACAACTTGATTTTGTCCCATTTGTTCCGCAACTTTAATCAAACGACGATAACAAGAAATTTCCATTTGTTCAATCTTGCTATGCCATTCTGCCAGTCCTAAGTCTACAATTTTGGGATTATCGGCTGCTAAAAGTGTAAATTTCTGACATTCACTAATTAAACCAGACGCAACATCACAGGTAATTCGTTGTGGTTTTTCTCCTAAAATATTTAACACCTGTTCTAAGTTTTTAATGTGCTGTTCAGTTTCTTGAATATGTGGCTCAATTACCGTCTTCAACTTATTATTTTGACAACATTGCCACATCATTTGCTGGGCTTCTAAGAAGCGATTTTCAGCATCAAACATGGTGTTTATCTCATAGATAAACTTCTGTTGCAAATTGGTGATTTTATTTGTAATTGGACGCTCGCTAAGTTGAACCATGATTATTCTCCTGATGAGATGAAACTAAACTGCATTTACCAGCCGTTTGATTAACTCTACTTCTACTTTCATTTATTCTCTTCTAACTAAAGACACAGTATAGGTCTGAAATATAATTTGGTTATTTAAATTATTTAAACTATCAGATCAAACTTGGGGAATAGGTCTATAATTTGTGTGATTAATTTGATCATTATTAATCAAGTTTTGCAAATATTTCCATATTTTAAAATACAAAGTAGAGTGCAAAAAGTAAGTGTAATCACTAAAATCACCAAAATCACCAAAATCACGGTTTAAACTTCCCCAATTGCGTTAAAGTAAAGATAAATTAAGAAAATGCTG
Organism: Dolichospermum sp. FACHB-1250; assembly: GCF_014696335.1. Classification (NCBI taxonomy): domain Bacteria; kingdom Bacillati; phylum Cyanobacteriota; class Cyanophyceae; order Nostocales; family Aphanizomenonaceae; genus Dolichospermum; species Dolichospermum sp. FACHB-1250. The sequence goes on along the minus strand of NZ_JACJPZ010000008.1, from coordinate 83,536 downwards.
TCAAAAAAATGGCTACTCTAAGTTTAGAATTAATTTCGACTCAGTTAGAAAGTCCCAATTTGCGCGATCGCATGATAGCTCTCGCTAGTTTACGTCATGTATCCGCTGATGATGCTGTACCTTTGATTAAAAAGGTTTTAGATGATGATTCCCTGCAAATGCGTTCCATGGCCATTTTTGCTCTAGGTATCAAAAAAACACCAGAGTGTTATTCTATTCTGGTGAAAATCCTGGAAACAGATCCAGATTATGGTATCCGTGCTGATGCGGCTGGAGCTTTAGGATATCTTGAAGATAACAGAGCCGTGGAGGTCTTATCACGAGCATTTTATGAAGATACAGATTGGTTAGTTAGGTTTAGTGCGGCTGTAGCTTTAGGTAATATTAAAGACCCCCGCGCCCATGATATTCTCATCCAGGCTCTAAATAGTACAGAAATAGTCATTCAACAAGCTGCTATTTCTGCTTTGGGAGAAATCCGAGATGTAGATTCTGTAACACATATTCTCCGTTTTGCTCAATCAGAAGATTGGTTAGTGCGTCAACGTCTCGCTGAAGCTTTAGGAAATTTACCCACACCTCAAAGTGTCTCAGCTTTAAAATATCTAGCAAAAGATAGTCATCACAACGTTGCTGAAGCGGCCAGGATTTCTCTGCAACAACTTGAGAAAACCAACAACCTGAGTTGAAATTAAAGTCTCTTCCTAGTTTTTAATAATAAAAGAGATTGTTAAAATTATGATGCGGGGTAACTTTATTTATGAACGTTGAAGAATTTTTTGAATTAAGTGCTGGAAAATGGTTTTCTCACCGCACTAGTCACCATTTAGCGTTTAAACAGTCAGAAGACGGTAAATCAGACATCCTCATTGAGATGTTAGCCGCTGATCATCCTGAAGTGATTAAACTGTGTCAACAGTATGAAATTGAGCCGCATACAGCCTCCTGTGGAGCCCGTGTCACCTGGAATGGGACAATGGAATGGGACGAGGAAAAACACGAGGGTTCGACGGTTTTAGCCACGGTTCCCAATGCAGATAACCCAAATGAAGGTAAATTACTGCGAGAAATGGGTTATGCGGAAAAAGCCCCCGTTGCTGGTAGCTATAAAATCGGTGATGATGGTGCTTTGACGCTGATTACTGAGTATGAAACTATGTGGTCTGAAGAGAGACTATGGTTTGCTAGTCCTAATTTGCGGATGCGAGTAAGTGTATTAAAGCGTTTTGGTGGTTTCAGTATGGCTTCCTTTACTTCTGAAATCCGTATGGGTAGTACAGATGCTTCTAAAAAGGCTACAGAAGCCGCTAATTCGCTAAAATCCTAAACTACAATATTGAGGCTGGTAATTGGTAATTGGTAATTGGTAATTGGTAATTGGTAATTGGTAATTGGTAATTGGTAATTGGTAATTGCCTTTTGCCTTTTGCTTTTTACCTTTTGATACTTTAAGTTTAATTTTTGTTAAATCTGCAATAAATTAGCCAAGAATTGGGGTAATGGTAACACAATCAACAACAATAAAACCATTGACATTAATCCCATAAAATCCCGTTTATTATCTAATTCAGTAACATCATTTAAAGCAGGTTCATCAGTTAAGGGAATGAATAATAAAATAATTGCCCACAATAAAAATTCCTCTCTAAGGAGCGAAAGTATTAGTAATGATAATCTGGCAACTTGGCCAATAATAACAGCAGTACGTTGTCCAAACATGGCATGAACAATGTGACCTCCATCTAATTGTCCGACCGGCATTAAATTTAAAGCCGTGACAATTAATCCTAAAAAACCTGCTACTGCAACTGGATGTAAATCAATAGCTGATTTTACAGTTAACTCACTTCCTAAAGCTAATTTGGAGAGTAAAGCTAATAAAATCGAATATTTAGGATTAAGTGCATTGGGGTTTAACATTCCGGTTTTTTCCGGTAAATCTACTATTTCTGAATTAGCTAAACCCCAGATTAATAAAGGTATAGTTACAATAAATCCTGCCAAAGGTCCAGCAATACTCACATCAAATAAAGCCTTACGGTGAGGTATGGGACTTCGCATTGTGATAAAAGCACCGAATGTTCCCAAGAAAAAAGGTACAGGAATAAAATAAGGTAATGTAGCGCGAATTTTATAGAATCTCGCTGTTAAATAATGTCCTAATTCATGAGTAGCTAAAATAGTCATTAAACCTAAAGCATAAGGTAAACCCTGAAAAAATAATGTGAAATCAGATTCTATTTGTGTGACTTGAAAACCCGCAATTTTCAAACCGACAAAAGTAGTACTAACTAAGGTTGCTATTAACAATACCAATGCTAACCCCGGTTGAGTAATATTTTCTGAATCTCGTTGGTTATTTTGTTTAGCTGCTTGAGAATTAGGAACTAAAACAAAGAAGGGTTTACCATTCATTCCTTCTTGAAATATAACTAAAAAGCGATCGCCAAATTCCTTTTCAATATTAGCCTTAATTTGTGCGTAAGCTGCACTAGCCATAGTTCGCAACTGTCCTCGACAAATAATTGCTTGGGGACGATATTCGATTTTTTGGATAAAATATACAGACCAGGGAAAACAAGTTCGCAATTGCGCTTCTTCTGCTAAGTCAATAGGACGAACTGGTGGTTTTTCTATTGTAGAATTAGGATAATTATTAGGATAATTATTAAGATAATTATTATTTGCTTGTTCTTGATTTTCTTGAGATTGATTTTCTCGATTTATAGGTAATTGTCTCCCTGAATTAAACAATACCCAGTACAACAATAAACAAATCACTGAGACCGAAATAATTAGGGCTGAGGGAGGTGCTTGTTTGACACCATATATCAGAGTCCAAGCAGTAGATATAAATGCTGGTGTCATTAAAACCAGCCACAATAACCACACAGGGGTTCTTGTAGCCCGTGCGACACTGTGTTGCATTAATAGATAAGTTAACAACCCCAGAACGAGGAAAAACCAGAATGTCATATTATGTTCACTATGTTTGATAGAATACCTTACCTGTAATTTCTATTAAAGATTCTGATGCTTAATTCCAGAACAAAAAGCTTATTTATTCCCCTTAACCGTCACCAATCTTACTGATAGATTCACTCTCAATGTCACAACACAAATAATTTAAACACTGGACTATTCTCCAGGGTCTTCTTATTTATACTATCGTAAATTTGACAGTATTTTATTTTTTGGATTATTTTTTGGATTATTTTTTGGAGAGGATTTATTTGCTAACCAATAAGACAAACCTTTATCAGCAAGCACTTCTAAAACTTTTCATTTTTTTATGCGAGACTGTACAGAATCATCAAATCCATTAATTCACATTAATTCATTAGTATTTATTTGTGTTCATCTGCGTTCATCTGCGTTCAATTATTCTTGAAGACTTATTTGATCGAGTTTCATCATAATTTAGTATGACGTGAATTAACAGATGAGGACTAAAGTCTGATCAGTATTCAGAACCTTAGTCCTCTCTTGCAGAAGCTACCCGAATAAAATATCGCCTCTCATCCCAACCATAAACAAAAAAGGATAATAAGGATAATAAGGATAATTTTGCGTCACATTTGGGTAAGTTTTGGAAAAATATCAATTACTTAAAAGTGCCATAGCTGCTTGATATTGAGCGTCTTTCACTGTACCAATTTGTTCGCGGTTGATAGGTTCTTGGGGAATAATTTGATCAGGCTTAATTCCCAATTTGTTAATATCTCGATGGTTAGGAGTTTCATATTTAGCAATTGTCACCGCTAAACCAGAACCGTCGGATAATTCAAACAGAGATTGAATTAAACCCTTACCAAAAGTCCTTTCCCCGACCAATTGAGCGCGATGATTGTCTTGTAATGCACCAGCTAAAATTTCGCTGGCGCTGGCCGTTCCCTGATTGACTAGAATGACTAAAGGATCTTCTGTCAAGGCCGGACCCCAGGCTTCATAACTTCCTTGAATGCCTTGGCGGTTGGCAGTATAAACGATTGTACCAGAATCCAACCATAAACGAGCGACTTCAATTCCAGCCTGTAAAAGTCCACCGGGATTATTTCTTAAATCAAGAATATAGGCGGAGGCGCCTTTTTCTTCTAAAATAGAAATAGCCTGTGCCAACTCCCTAACAGCATTAGCACTAAATTGACTTAAACGGACATAGCCAATCTTGCTTCCTGTAGGGGAAAATCGTAAATCAAATATAACAGGATTAAGAGCAATGCGATCGCGTACCAATACAACTTCCTGATCCCTTTCTCCTTCTCTACCAATTAAAAGCGTGATAACGCTTCCCAATGGTCCACGCATTCGCGCTGCCGCTTCATCAAGAGAGAGATTCTCTGTAGATAAACCTTCAATTTTCAAAATGCGATCGCGCGGTCTTAAACCTGCTTTATCGGCTGGAGAATTTTCAATAGGTGTAATAACTTCCAAAATACCAGTTTGGGGATTGAGAGCGATTTGTAATCCCACACCTGTAAGCTCTCCAGAAGTGCTAACCTTTAAACTGCGATACTTTTCAGGTTCAAGAAAACGGGTAAAAGGATCATCCAGACTTTGGAGCATATCCTGAATTGTGGCATAAGCGGCTTCATGGTTGAAAAAATGATTTTTTAGTGCTTTTTGTCGGACATCAAGCCAGCTTTGATGATTAAAAGTGCCATCTAAATAAGAGCGGTTAACAATTCGCCATACTTCATAAACTAACTTCTGTTCTGGAGTCAAAGCCGAAGCCGGGGGAATATAGCCACCAAACACCAAAGCAAAAAGCAATAATAGTAAACATCCTAGCCGCCAAACCCGTTTGTGAATGAATCCTAATTTCAGTTCCATGTCAGACTCAAATTCCCTAAAACTTTCTGTAATGCTCACTTGTTGATGAAATCTATCTCTCGACTATGTTACTTTTTTTATAGAAGAAGTGCATTATTCTCATAAAGTTGCTAGTCCAACTGAATGAGATGTCCATTCTTCCTGAACTAACGATAAAATCTTTTTTGGGGTCAACATTGTCATTGTCAGCCCATAAAGACGAGAGACAGGAAGAAACACTCAAACATAGGGTGAGTTACACCCTTGACGCTCGTGGACAAGTAGAAGCCAATTCTCTTGAGTAAAACGAGAAGCGAACCCTCTAACTCAGGTTAGTTGAATAGTCGCTCATGACTAAGCTTCGCATAACAAAACTTATCAACCGCAATCTATTTTTTAGGAACTTAGGATTGTATGGCCAACGTTTATGACTGGTTTGAGGAACGCTTGGATCTCCAAGAGATTGCTGATGATATTACCACCAAATACGTTCCTCCCCACGTTAACATTTTTTACTGTTTAGGTGGAATTACCTTAGTTTGTTTCCTGATCCAGTTTGCGACTGGATTTGCGATGACATTCTACTACAAACCTACAGTTACCGAAGCTTTTTCCTCTGTAGAGTACATCATGAATGAAGTCAACTTCGGTTGGTTAATTCGCTCCATTCACCGCTGGTCAGCCAGTATGATGGTATTGATGATGATTCTCCACACATTCCGCGTTTATTTAACCGGTGGCTTCAAAAAGCCCCGGGAATTGACCTGGGTAAGTGGTGTCATTCTTGCAGTTATCACCGTTTCCTTCGGTGTAACAGGCTACTCTTTACCTTGGGATCAAGTTGGTTACTGGGCTGTAAAAATTGTTAGCGGTGTACCAGAAGCAATTCCCGTAGTCGGCGTTTTTATCTCCGATTTATTACGTGGTGGTTCTAGTGTTGGTCAAGCTACACTCACCCGCTACTATAGCGCCCACACCTTCATTCTTCCTTGGCTAATTGCTGTCTTCATGTTGTTCCACTTCTTGATGATTCGCAAACAAGGTATTTCAGGACCATTGTAATCACTTTGTCATCAAAGTTATTAGCCAACAGCTATAACTTGTGTTTCCAGATCATCGGAGTTTGTTTTAAACTAAAAGAAAACAACTTGATATCGGAAATCACAAGCTAGTTCTATAGCTAATAGCTTTCGCTAATGCTTTAACTTCACTTCAGCCGGAGAGCGCATTTAAAAATGTCAACGCAAAAAAAACCGGATCTGAGCGATCCTAAATTGAGAGCCAAACTTGCCCAAGGCATGGGTCATAATTATTATGGTGAACCCGCTTGGCCTAATGATCTGCTGTATATATTTCCTGTCGTCATTATGGGTTCTTTTGCCTGTATTGTCTCTTTAGCTGTTTTAGATCCAGCTATGACGGGTGAACCAGCTAATCCTTTTGCTACTCCTTTGGAAATTTTACCAGAGTGGTACTTATATCCTGTATTCCAAATTTTACGCTCATTACCTAGTAAACTATTAGGTGTATTAGCAATGGCTTCTGTACCCTTGGGACTAATTCTTGTTCCTTTCTTGGAAAATGTGAACAAGTTCCAAAACCCCTTCCGTCGTCCTGTAGCAACAACTGTATTTCTGTTTGGTACTCTTGTGACTCTGTGGCTAGGTATTGGCGCTGCACTCCCATTAGATAAATCCTTAACTTTAGGATTGTTCTAAGGTAGTTACAGTCAAACATAAACCTGATCACGTCTGTGGTTTTCAAGGGTGTATAAAAGACAATATCTGAAAAACAAATAACACTAGGTCTTTGATGACCTATTGTTATTGATATTGATATTTCAAAATATATGCTCTTGAAGACCAACAGGCGTTAACTAATATAGAATTGGAGCGGGGGAATCTTGAGATTAGTGATCACGAGGGAGTCAAAACCAAAATATCCCCAATCTCAAATCACCCGCCAATTTTCCCCAGTCTAAAGTATTATCCACTTATTTTTTATTCAAATTAGGGTCAATGCTTGGCATAGTGCAGCAGGACCATCGGACTGTGAGGAGCGATCTTAAACTCCTAAACGAAGTGCAACAATGGTTTGAAGAATTTTGTCACCAATATTTACCGAAATATGGCTGGTCAGACAGTCAAATTTATCGTCTTAACCTAGCTTTAGCAGAAGGTTTTACCAACGCTGTTCGTCATGCTCATCATTCTTTACCACCGGAAACAGCTATAGAAATTCAAGTCAGTCTATGGATTAATAGACTGGAAATGAGAATTTGGGATTATGGAAAACCATTTAATCCTGATGTGATCACTGAACCAGTACCGGGTACTCTACAAGTAGGTGGGTATGGATGGTTTTTACTCCGACGTTTGGCTGATAAAGTCGTCTATGAGCGTGATAAAGATACAAGAAATTGTTTGTTAATTGTCAAATATTGTTTGGATGAATCACACTAATATGGTCTGATCGGAATTAAAAAGTTAAAATGAACGGGTACACTAAGTATTTAGTTTATGAATAAATCCTATTTTTGCCATTTTCCATCAGCAAAAAATAAACTCGCTATCCTAGAGTCAGCAGCACAAATTTGAGACATGAGCTTTAAAAACTTGCAATTCAACTTTGAAAAAATCCGCCCCTGGCTGACCCTGTTAGCAATTACCTGGTTATTAGCATCATTGGGTTTGGGCTGGTTAGTTAATTCTTTAGTAATTATTTTTGGCTTATTGTTATTTTTACCCGTAGCAGCATTTTTCGGATTTCGCTGGTGGTTACAAAAGAATCTAGTTAGTGGTCAGTGTCCTGTATGTGGACATGAATTAACAGGTTTAAATAATAGTCAAACACAGTGTACTAACTGTGGAGAGCGATTATCAGTTAAAAACAGTCAATTTCAACGTTTTACACCAGAAGGGACAATTGATGTGACAGCGGTGGAAGTCCAAGCCCAATCATTGGAAGATTAGTCAGTGGTCAGTGGTCTGGTGGCATCTAAAACGGTGAATTAATTAGACTGGTTCATTGATCCAGCCTTTTGAGAAAATGTGGCTGCTGTAGTTCAGAAAGCCAAAGAATTAAAGCATCTTCATTGTTGTCCTTGTAATAACCCCGTCGTCGTCCCGCAGTTTTGAACCCAAACTTTTGATACATGGAAATAGCGACGTGGTTAGAATCACGAACTTCGAGGGTGGCTCGCTCTAAACCAAGATCAGCAGCAGTCCGCAGTAGAGAATATAATATAGCTTTTCCCAGCCCTTGACCATGATACAGGGGATGAACCGCCAAAATTGTAATGTGTGCTTCCTCTAAAATTGACCAAAAACAGCCCATTCCCAAGAGTTCAGAGTCATTAAAAGGTGAAAATAAACCCAGAAAATGACTGTTAGGACTTTCTAATTCGCGCAGGTAGCCTTCCATAGTCCACAAACCTTGGAAACAGGCTTGATCCAGTTCTAGTAACGCAGTTAAATTGTCTCTAGTCAAAGGTTGAATTTTTAAGTCTGATGAAATCACGATTTTTGAGGATTAAGGAAGTTTAATTACCAATTATCAATGATCAATTACCTATTAACCATTGCCAAGGAGAGGGTAAACTGGGAAGGAGAACTTATGCTCATTCTCTGAATTTTCACAAACACGATTTTAATTAATTATGGTATTGACTTACCCCGTCGAGGTTCAACTTTCTGGCCGTCAATATTTACAGCCAATAAGTAGCAATGGTGCTGACATTTCCCCTAACCAACAACTTTTACCCTTGACAGCCAGAGTTAATCATGATGATAACCTGGAAATCGGTGGCTGTGACGTAACAACCCTAGTGGAGCAATATGGTTCACCTTTATATATTTTAGATGAGGAAACTCTGCGGACGGCTTGTAGACAATATCGGAATACCTTTAAAGAATACTATAAAGGAGAATCTCAGGTACTTTATGCTTCTAAGGCCTGGAATTGTTTAGCGGTTTGTGCCATTGTGGCCTCAGAAGGGTTAGGAATTGATGTAGTATCCGGTGGGGAACTTTATACTGCGCTGAATGCGGGTATGAATCCCGATAAAATATACTTACATGGCAATAATAAGTCTGATGATGAGTTAGTTTTAGCAATTGAGTCTGGTTGTACTATTGTTGCAGATAACTGGCATGAATTATATAGGTTGGTGAAGATAGGAGGGGAGCAAACAGAAAATTCTACCGCCGCGCCGATTCGGATTATGCTACGCTTGACTCCGGGGATAGAATGCCATACTCACGAATATATTCGTACCGGACACTTAGATAGTAAATTTGGTTTTGATCCCAGTGATTTACAGGAAGTGTTTGCTTTTGTGAGTAAACAAGCTAGTTTAAACTGTGTTGGTTTACACGCTCATATTGGTTCACAAATCTTTGAACGTCAACCACATAGAGATTTAGCGGCTGTGATGGTGCAGTGGTTAAGGGATGCAGCTAAACACGGCTTGACAATTACAGAATTAAATGTTGGTGGTGGTTTAGGGATTAAATATATAGAATCTGATGATCCACCAAGCATTGAAGAATGGTCAAAAGCGATTTGTGAGGTAGTGCAAACGGCTTGTATATCGGAAAATCTGCCTTTGCCAAAATTACTCTGTGAACCTGGGCGATCGCTTATTGCCACGGCTTGTGTTACTGCTTATACTGTTGGGTCTAGTAAGATTATTCCCGAAATTCGCACTTATGTAGCGATTGATGGCGGAATGTCAGATAATCCTCGTCCTATCACCTATCAATCAGTTTATCGGGCGGTAGTTGCCAATAAAATGTCTGTTCCCTGCACCGAAACAGTCACATTAGCGGGTAAACATTGCGAATCAGGGGATATTCTGATTAAAAATGCCCAACTGCCAAAAACTGAAGCAAATGATATTCTGGTCGTTATGGGAACAGGTGCATACAATTACAGTATGGCATCTAATTACAATCGTCTTCCCCGACCGGCAGCGGTGGTGGTGGCCAATGGCGAAGCAAATTTAATTTTGCAGCGCGAAACTTATCAAGACTTGATTCGACAAGATTGCCTACCAGAACGACTGAAATAGCCCGTAGTCAGTGGTCAGTGGTCAGTGGTTTAAAAATCACAACTGATAACTGACTACGGACAAATGACAAATGACTATAAGAATCCAGATGTCATGAGAGATTGGTGGAAGCAATGGCTGATAAACCTGGGAGATTGGTCACAGTCCTTGCTCCTTGGGACTCTGGATATGATGTTAGTGCTGGCACTAACATACATGATCCTAGTGATTATTAGTGAACGGCGCACGTTATGGATGGTACGAGGATTTATAATTTTAATGCTCTGTTCGGCACTGAGTAGTAAATTAGGATTACCCCTGCTAAATTTTGTCCTAGAAAAATTGGTGATTGGCTGTGCTGTGGCTATGGCTGTAGCGCTACAATCAGAGTTTCGCCGTTTTTTAGAACAATTGGGACGTGGTGAATTTTGGCAGTGTTTTGTGAATAACACCAGTGCAATTCCTAAGTCAGATAGTGTAATTGATGAAATTGTGGATGCGGTTAAAGAATTGTCGAAAAATCGAATTGGCGCCTTACTAATTTTAGAAACTACAGGACCTATTGAAGAACAAGATTTTTCTGTTCCGGGAGTAAAGCTAAATGCTGAGGTTTCTAAAGAACTGATCCAAACTATTTTCCAACCCAAAACCCTGCTACACGATGGAGCGACGTTAATTCGTGGTTCACGTATTGTATCATCAGGAATAATTTTACCACTTTCAGGACGCACCGCCTCGCGCCAGTTGGGAACACGCCACCGGGCAGCAATGGGAATTACCGAAAGAGTTGAAAACTGTATTTGTGTCGTTGTATCTGAAGAAACGGGTTCTATTTCCTTAGCGGAAAGAGGAACTCTATATAGACCACTAACTATTAAAAAGCTCAAAGAGTCTTTAGAGGCTCGATTTTCCCCAACTGTAGATCGGGAAGCTCATGCACCTGGTATTTTAAGTTTAGTTCGTCAGCTTGGTGGTCAGTCACTACAATTAATTTCTCGATTAGTTAGATTACCTTGTCTGATCTATGAGGGGCTACACCAACGACACGCTACGCGTAGTTCACTTCCCGGCAGGGATACGACCGCTTCTGAAGATAAAAAATGATAACACAACAAACTGAATTGCAATATTTACCCCCTGATTTAAAACAAGAATTACTACCCCGGCACGTTGCGGTAATTATGGATGGTAATGGACGATGGGCAAAACGCCAAGGTTTACCCCGAATTGTCGGTCATAAAGCTGGTGTCAATGCTCTTAAGGATTTGCTGCACTGTTGTAAGGATTGGGGGATTAAAGCACTAACGGCCTATGCTTTTTCGACGGAGAACTGGAAAAGACCACAGGAAGAGGTGGAATTTTTAATGACTCTATTCCAGCGGGTTTTACGTCAAGAATTGCGGGAAATGGTAGAGGAAAATGTGCAAATTCAGTTTGTGGGTGATTTATCGGCTTTACCAAAGGCACTTCAGATGGAAATTTCCCGTTCTATGGCAGAAACTAAGGATAATCGTAGTATTCTGTTGACAATAGCTACTAATTATGGCGGTAGACAGGAAATTTTACAAGCTTGTGTGGCGATCGCTCAAAAGGTGAAAGAAGGTTTATTAAAGCCTGAAGAAATTTCTGAAGAAGTATTTGAAAGTCACTTATATACAGCAGGAATAGGAGATCCAGATTTATTAATTCGTACCAGTGGGGAAATGCGACTGTCAAATTTCTTACTTTGGCAAATGGCTTATGGAGAAATTTATATTAGTGATGCTCTCTGGCCGGATTTTAACCGCAGTGAGTTTCATCGGGCTTTATCTGCTTACCAACAGCGGGAGCGACGGTTTGGGAAAGTCTGACAATTTTGGATTGTAAATTGGTGATTTTAGATTGACAATAAATCCTCAAATCCCGAAATCCCAAAATCCTCAAATCCTCAAATCCCGAAATCCCAAAATCCCGAAATCCCGAAATCCCGAAATCCCAAAATCCTAAAATCTAAAATCTAAAATCTAAAATCTAAAATCTAAAATTAGATTACGGACCAGAAAAAACCGCTGCTTCGATATCTTCCCGACTCAGAGAATACTTAAAGGAACGTTGAATATCTTGATTATTTTCTCCAGATTGGAGATACCGGACTGTAATTTGTTCAGTGTCTAACCAAATTTCCGCTTCCCAACTAGATCGTTGTATATGCCAACAATGTAGCTGAGTTTCATCTTGATGACAACCTTGGTTTTTTAACCACTGTTCAATTTGTGGTAAAGGATGACTATATAAGGGTGTATTGGAGGGAAGCATAAGCAATTTAAAATTATGGAAAAATTATTGTTTAGTCGAGGAGCGGGAGGTGGTTGTTCAGAGGATTACTTCTCCACGAAGAACAGCAATAGCGATCGCTAATAGCATACAACCAACAATGGTCAATCCCAAAATAAATAATACAAATATTTCCCCAGAAGACAGGGGACGATCTGTGGCATCTAAATAACCTGATTTTGACCAATCATAGCCACGAGACACAGGACGGTTTAAATCAGTTGGGGTTTGAATGACACCAAAACGCGAATAGCCAATTTTTAAATCATAGCTTAAGCGTCGTTCGGGATTACTGAGGGTAGCGTAGGCCTCATTAATTTGCTGAAATTTAGTAGTAGCAAGATTAGCAGGTAATTCCGTCGTATCAGGGTGATAAATTTTGCTTAATTCTCTATAAGCGCGACGAATATCAATTACTGATGCTGAGGGATGTAGCCCTAGCAGGGAGTAATAAGTAGTATTGCTAAAAAAGTGGGACTTCCCCATTTTGGTTTACGGTTTTTTGAGTCAGTTTGCTCAAATTCAGTTTTTTATATTCTAAATCTTTTGTCAATTGAGGAAGACAGAGGAAGAAAGAATAATATATAACAAAACTAGTATTTGTTATGTATCATCTAAATTATCTAACCTCTTGTACTTCTCCCAAGCGGGTAAAACGGATTTCAATTCGTCGTCGGGTAACATCATCTTGACGCGCTATTGCTGCAAATTGTCCATTTGGTAATATTAATTGTGCCGCAGAATAGGCCCGAAACGATAATCCAGATAGTCTATTTTCTTTTGTTTGGATATCACGCAGCGCCTTGACAACCGATAAAGCCCGCATTAATCCTAAATCAGCATTAGAACCTGCTCGTAAGTTTCCTACCGGTATATTACCACTAACTACATTTTCTAAATTGACATCCAAATTACTAGTTATTTGAGCATTAGCTTGTCCGTCTGTGTGTCCGATTATTTCTACTACATTAATCCCATATTCTTTAGTTCTAGCTTCTATTTCTGGTACTATTTGCTTCAAGATATAATTCGACATTTGTTGAGAAATTTCAGCGCTACCAGAAGCAAATCTATAAGCACCTTCATCTTTTATAACTATGATTGGTGGTGTATCTATATTATTAATTTCTGATATGATAATGGTTAAAAACAAAAATAAAACCAATATCATAAACGCATTAGACATTAAATCAGTAAATGCTGTCCAAACGTTTAGGTCTTCATTATATTCTGTGTAGCGTGAACGACGAGCCATAATTGCAATGTTTTTTTTGTAAATTTGTTAGTCAACTTAAACAGTAGGGTGTGTTAGCGCCAGCGTAACGCACCTCATGTATCAGTATTTGTCTAATCAAGTTTTTGTTGATATTCCTCAAGATTCCTGATTAATAGTTCCAAACCTTTAATATTAGCCTCAAAACCCTTCTTGTTGATATTAGTTTGTCTGTCAATTCCTTCAATAATGGTATTACTGACATTTTGATATTCAGAAATTAGTTGATAATTATTATTCTCTAATAATTTCATCAGTTTTTGATTATTAGCATCTATTTGATTAGATGCTATACTAATAGTATTATTTACATCATTTGTATATGTTTTCACAGTTTTTAACAACTGCTCAATAGTTGTGATTAATTTATCAAAACTATTAACTTTATCGCTCACTCTTTGATCTAAATCATCCAGTTTACTAACCGCTTTTTCATAACTATTAGCTCCTTGCTGAAGTCCGGGAATAATTTCAGTTAAAAGATTTTGGTTATTTTGATGTAAATCTAATACCTGAATTGAAGTTTGGTTCATAGCTTTTATCTCTTCAGCTAAACTAATTAAACTCTGACTAGAATTTTCAGTTTCCGTTGTAACTTTGCTAATTAATTCCGTTGTATAAGTTTTCACATTTTCTAATAACTGAGTCATAGCTGTGATTAATTGATCAAAATTATTGAACTTATCTCCCACTCTTTGATCTAAATCATCCAGTTTATTAACTGCTTTTTCGTAACTATTAGCTCCTGCATGAAGTTGGGGGATAATTTCACTAAGAAGATTTTGGTTATTTTGATGTAAATCTAATACCTCAATTGAAGTTTGGTTCATAGATTTTATTTCTTCTCCTAAATTAATTAAACTCTGACTAGAATTTTCTATTTCAATTAAGGCATTTATAATCAATTCCGTTGTTGCTGCTAAACTTGTAGCTGACTCAGAAAATTTTTGTTGTGTATTACTCAAATCTACAACAGCTAATGATAATTTGAGAGGAAACTCACTTTTATTAAAAGTTTCAGCAGACTGTTTAAATATTTGAGATGTTGTATTTAATTCTGTCATGGAATGTTTAAATTCATTAGCAGCACTAGATATAGTTCCAGCAGCAGCATCAAATTTTTCATAAACTTGTGTAGCTAACTCCATAGTTTTTTGATTCCCGTCAGCAATTTGTTTTGCGACTTTTCCCATAGATTGTTCTACAGCTTCGCGGACTATTTTACCAAAATTTGTTAAAAATTCATCCTGCTGGGATACCATTCTATTAACTATTTTATCAAGACGGGTATCACCCTGTACCTCAGGAAAATATACATTATCTAGATAATCTTCTAAAGAACTAATTAAGCGATATTTAGCAAGTCCACTATTAAATATAAAGTTGGCTACTGTTACCAAAGCACTGAAAAATAGTCCTGTTAAACTCGTAGTAAACGCAATACTCATTCCCTCCAATGGTTTTTGTAATTCAGAGACTAAATTATTAATATCACTAGGATTAGTTTGATTAATTGTTTGACTGAGAGTAGATAAATTAATAGTGATACCTAAAAAAGTTCCCAGTAACCCAAAAGCTAAGAGTAAATTTGGCAAAATGCGACATAAATAATCTATTTGTTCACAGGTAAATCTAAATCCCTTAATTGTTTCCTGACTATAAATCTGGTCTATTAATGCTGCTGTATTTACCTGTTCTAATTGTTTACTAGCTTCTTCAAATCTAGCTTCTAATGTTTGGATAATTTTCGGTTGTCCTTCCGCTGATCCTGTTTTGATTAATCTTTGAACTTTGTTCGTCAAATCTATTAAATAGCGGTAAAGATATCTGCGAAGAATAATAGTAACCACAGATGGAATAACAACCAGAAAAACAGTGATGACAATTAAGTAAAGTGGTATTGGTGGCATAAAAATGACCCTTGGTAGTTGTAGAAAGATTGTTAAAACTGGTATAATAATCCAGACTTCTAATATTAATTTATCACTGATTGAACTCATCAAAAAAGAAGTCCGGGATCTGGCTTATTTAGCTGAATACTTACATATAAATCTTATTCTCGTCTCACAATTTTTGTAATTTTGCTAATGCTGAGTTTTTGTTCTATTCTCTTCCAAAAACGATTTATGACTCCCTCTCTGACTTTAGGCTGCTTATTGTCTGGTGAGGTATATACAGTTTGAATATAGGGAAAATTGGGAGCATTTTCGGGAATTTTTTTCAGCTTCTCAGGAAATTGGCGCAGTTTGGGTAAATATTCATTTTCCCATAAGTTTGGATTATTTTCCATTTCTAAAATTGTATTATCTAAAATTTGCTCCAAGGTATCAGTCATGTTGTGGTTATTGGCTAAATCTTCCAAAGCTTCCATCCAATTTGTACTCAAAATAGCAGTATAATAAATATCTTGGAAAGAGTCATAATATTGAAACTCTAACTTTTGAGTATTATGATTTTCTGCTAATAATTCCATCGCTAGACAAGGATAAAAAATATCTTCTATTTTTTCAATTGTTTTAGCATCAGGTGGAATAATATCAGGAAAGGGTATGTGAGAATCATTATGCAAAAAGGATGTACCAGAATTTTGTTCTCGCAAATATGGGTTTCTCATTTTTTCTAAAGTAATAATTAATCTCAAGGGAAACCCAGCATACTCATTCACAATTAGGATTTCATCATCTGCTTGTATTGCTTTTAAAACATTTGTGGTAACTCCTAAATCCTGTATTAATAACTCTTTAAAATCTCTCACTTCTGATTCATCTGTATCTTTATATCCTATTAATTTGCTACTCTTAGCATCTTCGTCTCGGAAATAAGGATCATTCAAATTCAAACGCAAAAGTGGTTGAGCTTCCTGTATAATTTGCGCTAAACGAGTTGAACGCGCACCTAATGAGTATTTTTGCATGAAGCGTTTAATTACGGAATTGACGATATTTCTACCACGAAAAGCAAATAAACTATCAACTTTCAAGTCAATTTCTTGTTTTAGTTGAGAGTGGGTAGTCCGTTCCATATTTAGGAAAAATGCTAAAGATTCTCCTTTACCTGTTGTTTCAGTGAGTGTTGAACTTGCTAATACTAATTGGGGACGACTATCATTTTCTGGTATCATTATTTGATAGCAAAGTTCTATATCTTCAGTATCAAAAATTGCCTCTCCACTCATTTCATCAAAATTTAACTGTTTTAATTCTCTTTCCTCTTTTTCATAAGCACTTTGTAAATCTTCTACCAAACTACTGAAAGCTGCGACTTGTTTTTCTTTTTCTTGAACTTGCTTTTGTAATTGACTGACAATTTTCAAAGTTTCTTGCAACACGGTTAAGTCAAAATTATGTCTGAAAATTTTGCAAACTTCTTGTATAAATTTTTTACATTCGTCTTGAAACTGTATGTTTTTGAAATTAAGAAAGGGAATAGCTAGTTTATTTTGTAATTCTTCAATTGTTTGTTCTGCATTATCCCATTTTTTTTCTACATCTTCTAATCGCTTCATTCCTCCAAAATCAGTAATTGATTCTTGTAAATCTCGTTGATATTTATGTAATTCATGTCGCAGAGAATCTAACCAATTGTGTGTATTTTTAATAGAGAAATTAGGATCTACTGGTGTGAGTAATTGCATCACATAATCATCAATATTCCCATTAAGTTCTTTGGTAATCTTGGGAGTAGTTTGCATTAATTTTGTCAACCAATAACCGCGACTGCTTTCTGTTTCTCCTGGTTGCACTGTGCGAAATTGTTTATAAAATTCTGTTGCTAATTGCTGACGGATATTAGTGCGGTCATCTTTGTTTTTACATTCATCAATTAACCGGGATAATTTATTTTGCCAAGTTTTGAGACTATTACTAAAGGTCTTATTAGATTCTTCTACAGACTCCGCTAATTTATTAGTTAAACCATCTCGTTTGCCTAAGTCATTATGCCAATTATATTGAATCAAAAATTGCTCAAGTAAGTTAATAGGATCTGGACTTTGACCCTTGCCATTTAACCAAAATTTGACCAAATTTGAACTAACTTTTGTTAAGGCAATCTGGATAATAGTATCACGAGGAAAATAAATGGCAGAAAGTCCAAATGTTAAGTATCTTTGGCTATTAGGACGTGGATGTATATCAGACTTAATCATTTGTTGAAGAAAATTATCTCGATTACCTTTAATGGCTGAAGATAATTCACCAGAAAATTCTAGACCAATTTTATGGGCAATTACATTACATAACTTACCTTGAGTAAGAATTTCATATTCACTCCCTGTTTTATGAGATAGCAAATAAGTATAATCAAAAGGTGGACGTTTTTCTCGAATTATTGATAAATTTTCAGTATCATAACAAGCAGTAAATTCCGTACCAGGGTTGCTATAATAATTTAATTCTTTTAATGCAGCATAAGTATTAGCACTCATGCTAGGAGTATTGCCATACAATTCTGGACTAATCACTAAATAACCCAAAATTTGAGCACCGTCTTCACCATAAAGACTTCTAAGACTATAAGCAACATCTAAAAACATCCCGCTTCCCGTGCCACCACAAAGAGAACCGACAACGAAAATACTTACTCCTGGCTCTATTTTTAAACCTGATTTCAACATTTTTGATTCATATCCTCTCGTCCGTCTCTCTGCGGTTTCAATGGCTGTTTTAATTGTTTGGTAGTTGTGGAAAAAAGCCAATCTTCCCACAGGTCTAATCCCTTTTGCCCCTTCTTCCACTGCTTTAATATTTCGCAATAGTTGGGGAGGAAACCAGATCCCAATATGGTCATAAGGTCCGTAATTACTATATTCCGAACGCCGTTCTAGTCCTTCTACAAACATGGTGACATCTCTTGATGACATGGTAGCACTGACTTTTTCAGATTGTTTAAAACTTAAGTCAACACCATGATAGGTACTCCCTGTTCTAATCCCTGTGACTTGGGTGGCTGCTTTATCTGTGTCAATGTGAACAAAACTGACAACTGGTAAATTATTTAAGTCTCCATAACGGTCAACAATTAACCGTCTAATTCGCATTAATACATCTCTACCAGTTCCCCCTAAACCGATGCAAATTGTGCGATTAATGCCTCTATATTGGGTTTCTTTTGCAGATGCTTGAGTCATAGTTTTTCCCCTGAATACTATTTTTCAATTTTAACATTTATTTGGTAATCACGCTGGCGTGAATCTGGACAATTTAGCGTAAATCTAGAATTAGTTATGAGAGTCTTTGATGTAATTTTTTTGTTGTTTAGTTGAATGTTTCCCTCTGGTGTTGGGACTACATATAGTTTTTCTCCTTGACGTTGTAAATGGCCTCTAATTTCTCCTCCTGGACAGTCAATGGAATCGTCACAGCTAGGATCATCTTCACCTATGGCGATTTTTTTCTTATTTGGTAGTATACATAATTTTTCTTCATCTTCTGTATTATCTTCAAAGGTGATTCGCAATTTCCATTTTTTTTGTAATCTGGCAAATTTGCATAGACTCCAAACACTAGCAGCTATTAATAATAATAAAATTAAACTGGGAAACCATAGCTGTTTGAGTAAATAAGGATTAACTAAACAGGTTTCTTGACCTCCGGGGGCTGGTGTACAAAATTCTTGAATTGTCGGGTTAATGTCTACTACAGATAGTTGATAATCTTTACTGGATTGTGTTACAATTGTGAGCGATCGCTGTTTTAAAGGTAAAGTCTCAATCCATTTTTGTCTTTCTTGGCTTTCCGGTGATGTTGCTATTCTCAAAGGACTATCAGCAGGGGTTTCTGTCCAAATCTGAGAATTAATTCCCGGTTGAGTAAACAAAGGTGCGTCAGTAATCCAAACAACGGACTGGGGTTTAATTAATTGATTTTTAGAAACTCGATTTTGATTAATTTGTGCGATACCTTGATAAATAGTTAATTCTGCTTTTTGAATATCTGTACCATAGCGGTTAGGGTCGGAACTAAAAGGTATTTTTGCTAATACTTTATCAATATTTTCTGTATTTTTCTGTCCAAAATATATAGGTGTTCCCAAGGGATTTTCTACAGATATGACATCATCAAAAACCAAATTTTGAGCGAAGGGAACAACATAAACAGAATCACCGGTTTTCAGACTGTCTGTAATTATTTGACGTAAACGAATCCGGCCTTGATCATTAAAACCGACACTTTCAGTGACATCAATAGCTAAAATAACATCACGTTTACCCCCAGTCAACAGGGATACCAACTGTAAGCCATTTTTCTGTATATCAGTCAGTGGTTGTCCGGGACTAATTTTTGTCAAAGTCACAAACCCTATAGCCTATTTAAATAGTGTATATGTCAATATTATTGCACAACTAGTCAAGAAGTTTAGTCAACTATATAAAAGGATGTTTTAAAAATTGTCAGTATTTAAGTTGTTTTTGATTTTGTTATCAATAGACCTATTGCACAATTGTTTCTGTGGTAGGATAGGAGGCTTTAGGTTTTATGTATCTTTGGTGTTCTTTGCGATCGTAAAGAACACCATAGCCGTGTAACTCTAACTTTTATCTAAAATTAACACAAACCTCAATCGTAACATAAAATTAATTTTGCACTCTTGTCTAATATGTGTTGAAATGTTGGGTTTCCTTGGGTCAACCCAACCTACACAAACTGTATTATCTCATAAAATGTCAGGGTCAATATTCAATTCTCTGAGTTTGGCTGCTAAACGTTCTGCACGTTGAGTTTGTTGTTCTGCGAGTTGGCTTGCTTGTTCTGCGAGTTGAGTTTGTTGTTCTGCGAGTTGAGTTTGTTGTTCTGCGAGTTGAGTTTGTTGTTCTGCGAGTTGGGTTGCTTCTTCTGCGAGTTGAGTTTGTTGTTCTGCGAGTTGAGTTTGTTGTACTCCATACTCTTCGGGTGTTAGCATTAACTCTCCTTCTGGCATAAAATAACGCAATTTACCGTCATGGACACCCAAATATAAATTTAGCTGCTGACTCCATAATAAACCTTGAGGATTGGGTTCTATAGGTTGATATGTTCCACCAAACAAGATAAAACCAGCAAATTCTAAACTTTGCGGATTAAACCAAAAATATTCAGGTGTGCGGAAAATATCTTGATAAATTTGTTTTTTTAACCCTTTATCAGTGGAAGCAGTAGAGGGAGAAAGCAATTCTATAATTAGATTAGGATATTTACCACCTTCCTCCCAGACTACCCAACTATTGCGATCGCAGTTTTCTGTGTCCAGCACTAGGAAAAAATCTGGACCACGAAAATCTTTGGTTTTAATTTGCCGAGGACTGTAATAAATAGTCATGTTCCCGGCAACAAAATAATTATTAATTTTATTAATATCTCGCCACCACCAATTGAGACATTGGATTAGCAGTAGCATTTGTTGTAGATGTAAAGATGATTCCAATGGGGGTTCGTCACTTTCTAGATTACTGGGAGGAAATATTACATCTAAACCGGGTTCAATCTTTTGGGTGACGGTCATAGCTGCAAGTTAGTTAGGAATGGGATCTATATCCAGGATAACAGATCCAGGAGTCTAACATTCTCTACCCACTCTGCATCTGAGCCATTTGTGGAGAAATTGATTTCTTTTGTTTTGTGGTAGTTTGTTTTGTTTTATTTAAATTAAATCAGCGCGAGGTTTAAAAGTTTCTATTTCTCTTAATTTCTCATACAGTTCCCGTTCTTGAGGACTAATATTTTTGGGAGTTAATATCTGAATTTCCACTAATTGATCACCACGTTGTCCATTTTCAACAGGGTAGCCTTTATTACCAAGACGGAATCTTTGTCCAGACCTCACACCTGGGGGAATAGTCATTTTCACTGGACCATCAAGGGTAGGTGCTTCAACTTGTCCGCCCAATGTCGCCTCACTGGGAGTTACAGGTACTTGGCAGAAGATATTAGCACCTTCTAGCTTAAACAAAGGATGAGGATCTACGGTAATTTTTAAGTATAAATCACCACCACTAATTCCTTGATTTCGCAAGCGGATAGTTTGACCCGTCACCATAGCTGGGGGCATAGTCACTTCGAGCGATCGCCCATCTTCTAAACGTATTCTTTCATTACCACCTTGATAAGCTTTTTCCAGAGGTAAGGTTAATCTAGCTTCAATATCTCGACGGTTAGCACGAGGGGGAGTATTAACCGTATATGCAACTTTAGTTCTAGGACTGCGAAAGGGGTCGCTAGTGGTGGTATTTTCCGAACTGCTTTTCGGTTCTTTACGGTTGCTAACACCAATTACCTGATTCACAAAACTTTCAAAATCGCTAAATTGGCTGGGGTCTACATCTTGACTAGAACGGTCATTAGTGCGGTTATTCCAACCTTTGGACTTGGGAGTTTGTTTATTACCAGCAAAACCGTTTTGTTGCCAATAGCGGCTAAATTGATCATATTGCGATCGCCTGCTAGAATCGGAAAGGATTTCATAAGCCTCACCAATGGTTTTAAATTTTTCCTCTGCTTCCTTATTGCCAGGATTGAGGTCGGGGTGATATTGTCTAGCTAAACGACGATAAACCTTTTTAATTTCTTCGCTGGAAGCATCTTTAGAAACTCCTAAAATCTCGTAATAATCCCGAAAATTTTGCAAATTTTGCATAATCTGTTATTTAAATGTTAGTTGTCAGTGGTCAGTGGTCAGTGGTCAGATGTGCTTATACTTGTTACTGTCCCTACAAATATGAAAAATTAGATTTTAGATCAAAGATACCGAGTCCAAAATCCAAAATCAGCTTATAGCCAATCATCATCATCATCCCAATTATCTTGGTAACTGGGGCGTTTAGTGCGGGTGGGACGACTTTCATAATTGGGAGAACGATTTTCTCTCCCATTATCTCTGTTAACACCTCGGTTAGATGAATTTCTTTCCCGATAATTATCTCTATAATTATCTCTGTAAACATCTCGTTCCGGTTCTTTTTCACCAGCAAAGATGTCACGGATAGCACCGAATAGATCATCATCTTCATCTTCAGCATAATACTGACGGACTTCTCTATTCAGTTCATAAAGAGCATCTTGTAAATCAGCATAAGCCTGATCAATACCCCGATCTTCATCAGCTTGTAAACTTTCCCGTAAATTGCGACAAATATTATCAATGCGTTGACGACGGTTACGAGCGAATTGCATTCCCATTTCTAACGCTAGTTCGCGTAATTGCCGTTCTGCTTGTAATATTAAAGCTTCAGACCGGGTACGTTTTTCAACTCGTTCTTTCCGTTGTCTATCAACATTGGCGTATTTTTGAGCATCCTGAATCATTCTATTAACTTCGGACTCGCTTAAAGTAGAAGCGCCTTGAATGGTGATGCTTTGTTCCCTGCCCGTAGTACGATCTAAGGCTGTTACCTGCAAAATACCATTAGCATCAATATCAAAAGATACTTGAACTTGGGGAATACCTCTTGGTGCTGGGGGGATACCATAAAGTTTAAACCGTCCCAAAGACTTGTTATCTGTGGCCATGTCCCTTTCACCCTGAACCACGTTAATTTCTACGCTGTTTTGATTATTTTCCGAAGTAGAAAAGATGTCAGAACGACGAACTGGGATCGTTGTATTCCTCGGTATAAGTTTTTTCATAACACCGCCAATGGTTTCCAAACCCAAAGATAGGGGTGTAACATCTAATAGCAAAACATCCTTAGTTTCACCAGCGAGAATACTGCCCTGAATAGCCGCACCGACAGCGACAACTTCATCAGGATTGACGTTTTCGCTCGGTTCGATGCCAATTAAGTCTTGAACTAGCTGTTTTACCATAGGCATCCTAGTAGAACCACCGACCAAAACAACTTCCTCAATATCTACCGGAGAGAGTCCGGCATCCTTTAATGCCCGCTTTACTGGTGTTCTTAATCTACCTAACAAGTCTACACATAAACCCTCAAATTGCGATCGCGTCAAGCGGCTTTCTAGGTGTTTTGGACCATCCTCCGTGGCAGTAATAAAAGGTAAATTAATATCAGTGACGCTGACTGCGGAAAGTTCTATTTTAGCCTTTTCTGCGGCTTCCATTAGTCTTTGCAACGCTTGGCGATCGCGTCTTAGGTCTACCCCTTCTGCTTCTAAAAACTGTTCCGCCAACCAATCAACCACTTTTCTATCAAAATCATTACCACCGAGTTGAGTATCTCCACTAGTAGCCTTAACCTCAAATACGCCGTCTCCCACTTCCAGAATGGATACATCAAAAGTTCCCCCACCCAAATCAAAAACGAGGATAGTTTCCATATCACCTCGATCTAATCCGTAAGCCAAAGCTGCGGCTGTGGGTTCATTGAGAATGCGTAAAACATCTAAACCTGCAATTCTACCCGCGTCACGGGTAGCTTGACGCTGAGAATCATTAAAATAAGCAGGAACAGTAATCACAGCCCCAGTAACAGGTTCACCCAAATAACGACTAGCATCATCAGCTAATTTTTTCAACACCATGGCCGAAATTTCTTCCGGGGAAAATTCCTTATTCAGCCGAGGACAAGCAACTTTAATATTGCCAATTTCATCTTTACGGATAGTGTAAGGAACACGCTTAGAATCCGGGTTTAATTCCCCATATTTGCGCCCAATAAAGCGTTTTACCGCAAAAAAGGTATTTTGGGGATTAAGGACGGTTTGCCGTCTAGCCATTTGCCCTACAACCCTTTCACCTTCTTTACTAAAGCCAACGACGGAGGGGGTTGTTCGCATTCCTTCTGCATTGGCAATCACCACCGGCTTGCCACCCTCCATGACGGCGACTACTGAGTTGGTTGTCCCCAAGTCGATGCCAACTACCTTGCCCATGCGTTACTCGTCTCCCGTTGCGTGTTTTGTAGATTTATTATGATATAATAAGGCTGATTTTGGTTTAGTGCTAAATCAAGTCAACAATCCAATAATATAATAGTCATCATTAAATCAGGAATTAGAGGCATTTTAGCAACAGCATTGCTACTTGCTAAACTAGGATAGCATTTAGAAAGAGGCAAGAGGTAAGAGGCAAGAGGTAATTACACTTATTGCGATTACGATTATGGCTTATGATGGACTGGTATCTCGTAATTATCTCGCAAACTGTCATTGATTTTCACCCAAGTTCCGTCTGTGCGCCCGCAAAAACTATGAATAATAAATAGTTAAAATATGGGTGCATGTGTGTGATATAAAATTAGTAGTAGAAGATTTCATCATAGATAGTTGTATGGGAAAATTTACTCTATCTCGTCTTTTGCCTTTAGTTGTTGGTAGTGCTGCTGCTGGTGTCCTTGCTTTAATGTCTCCTGCTAAGGCGGTGGTATTAACTGTAAATGGAACTCCATACGATGTGACAACCATTCAAGGAACTTATCTTGACAATCAAGACAGGATCAAGAGTACTCCTTGGTGGGACGATCAAAACGCAGCCTACCAGGTTGTTACTGATTACTTATATTTGTTTCTACCACAACCAGAGTTCCCCACACAACAACTACCTGTTTCTACCAAATTCGCCTATTCCGCCTTCTATGACGACTATAACTATTCAAACTAACCCTATTATCCTTTTCCTTAGGGGCGTACTGGGCGTACGTTTATTTTATGATCGTAGACCTAAGATGCGCCCCCCCACCCCCGTCCCTCCGTCCCTTTTGACTTCAACGGGGGTAGTATCATTCCCGCAGTGGCACTTTCGTCTTGGCCGCAAGATGGAAAGCTAGAAAAAGCATAGCATCAAAAACCCGCACTGCCAACCCTGATGTAGCGGTTCCCTAGGATAAATTTTTCCACATCCTCGGACAGCGGTTTTGGATACCTGGCACTCCACCAAAAACGGCAGGGACAATTGTTGAGGTGACGTTTTGTGTTTAGTCCCGACCTTGGGCGTTGCTAATTGTTGATGCCTAAACTCGTCAAAAACCGACTCCCCTGTTGCTACATTTTTCTTGTTTATTTTTTGGTGGTTTATATCGCTGGCAAAAACCTTTGTAGCGTTTGGCACAATCATCTAAAGAGTTACCTAACTCCAAAAAAGCTGTATAAATTAAACTCACGATTATTACAACGAGTCGTAACGTGGTAACAAAAACCATCCACTAATTGACGAAGAGAACGAGACAACATATAAATTAATTCCCATAAAATCAATAGTCAATGCTACAAGCAATCTATACCATATATTTAAACAGCGGCAATAAATTCTTCTACTGTTAACCCAGCAGTTCGTATCAGTCCACGTAAAGTCCCTTTTGCCACCTCATGATGATCAGGAACAGACAAAGTTACCATTTCACCTTCTTTGACCAAAATTATATGACTTGCACTTTGGCGTGCAAATCGCCAGCCCAGCTTTTCAAAAGTACGAACTACTTCTTGTCCACTCAGAACAGGTAATTTTGATGCCATAACTATACTAAGACTTCTACTTGTTTAGTTTCAATAGTCAATGGCAAGCCAATCTCTGCCCTAACCTGTAAGCAAGCAGAAATCGCATCTTGAATATTCTCTAAAGCCTCTTCTTTTGTTGCTCCCTGACTAATGCAACCAGGAATACTAGGACATTCAATAATCCAGACACCATCTTCATCTCGATCAATCGTGACATTGAATTTCATACTAAGTTGTAGTTAAGTAATACCTGTATTTTAGCTTTGAAAATTTCGATCGATTATTAGTCTTAATGGAAGATTACCGCATTAGGTCAACAATTCAAAATCAGGAATTATAACTATCTAAATTAGAATAGCATTTGCAAGGAGGCAAGATGCTTCGCACCAAGAGGCAAAGGAAGAAATAGAGTGAAAACTGCTGTAATAAGCTGTTACGCAGCTAAATTGATTGTACAATTATAATCTGGCTAAATCTTGTGGTGCGGGCATCTTGCCCGCTATAACTATACAAATTAAATGCAGTACAGCTTAGAGAGACGCAGAATTTCCCATCTCTAATTTGGGAAACTATACTAAAGCCGTGATTTCAGGTGTTCTACTAGCTGTTGTGCTTCCATAACACCTTCAATTCTGCCCACGGGTTGACCTTGTTTAAATAGTACCAAGGTTGGTAAAGCTGAAATTTGATACTGACTTGCTAGATTTCCATACTTTTCTGTGTCAATCTTGACAATCCGTAATCTGTCTTTTAATTGGTTGTTGACCTGTTCTAAAATTGGTACCATCATTTGACAAGGGCCACACCATTCAGCATAAAAGTCTACTAAGACGGGTAAATCTGAACCGGATAGCATTTCTTCAAAGCTATTGAATTGTTTTTTGGTTGTCATAACACACGCTAATTTTTAATTCATAGTTTGTTTTTATGTTAGTTCTTAGAATCTGGAATTTGTATATGTTTATATTTTTTATAGATCCCCGGTGTAGTCACGAAAACCCAGCCCTAGCCCCTCCCCGCAAAGGAAGGGAACTGGATTACCAATAATACCAATAATAAGTATTACATCGTCAAAGATTGGGGATTGGTTTCAATCAACTTCGCTAAGTCTTGCAAGAATCCAGCAGCATCAGCACCGTAAATAATGCGATGATCACAGGTAATAGTAACTTGCATTTGTTGACGCACAGCAAATAACCCGTCGGCTGTGGCTACTACTTGGGGACGTGATGCACCAATGGCTAAAATAGAACCTTGTCCAGGAGGTAAAATCGCATCAAAGGTATCTACACCAAACATTCCCAAGTTAGAAAGGGTGAAAGTACCGCTGTTATATTCTGCTGGTTGTAACTGTTTTGTTCTCGCGCGTTCCACTAAAGATCTCCAATTGCGAGACAAAGAATAGATGTCAATTGCATCTGCATTCTGTAAAACCGGTGTAATTAATCCGCCGTCATCCATGGCGACTGCTACGGAAATATTAATATGAGAGTGATTAACAACGCCCTGGTCTGAATAACTGGCATTAAGAATGGGGTGTTTTTGTAATGTTACGGCTACAGCTTTGGCTAGTAGTGCCGTCATTGTCACACCTTTGGATTTAATTTGCTTGTAAAGTTTATCTAATCCATCGGTGCTGATTGTGTAACTAACACGGAATACAGGTACAGATAGACTGGCTACCATGCCGCGAACTACGGCATTTTGCAAGGTAGTGAATGGTACTACTTGACCAGGAACAGAACTAGTAACCACCTGTGTGGGTACAGGTGTGACTACTGGGGCTGGGGCAGTTACAGGGGCAGGGGTGACAACGGGGGGAGTAACAACAAAGGTGGTAGCGGGCTGCACTTTACCGACAACAACCTCTATATCTTCAGCGACAATGCGACCGTAAGGACCACTACCTTTAAGGGTATTTAAATCAACTTTCAGTTCTTTGGCTAGTTTACGGGCGCGAGGTGAAACTACTACCCGACCTGGTTGATGGTTAGAACCATTTTGAGATGTGGTGACAGGAGTGGCAATTGCAGCAGCGGCTACAGGTGTGGGGGCGGGTGCGGAAGATGCAGCAGCACCGCCTGCGTTAGCTAAGGACTTGGCTGTAGGTATTTCTGCTTCTGTTTCGGCAATATAAGCGATCGCTGCGCCCACTGGGGCGGTTTCACCAGCGGCAACGATGATATGGGCTAGATATCCTTCATAAAAGGTTTCTACGTCCATATCAGCCTTATCTGACTCGACAACCACCACCGTTTCGCCTTTTTCCACTTTATCCCCCGGCGATTTGACCCAGGAGACAATTTTGCCCTCGGTCATGGTGGAACTCAGCGCCGGCATAAATACTTCGTTAATGCTCATAATGGTGGTTTCAGAATCAATAAATAATATATGGACTTTAATTTATGGATTCTAACAGTTTTGTGGTCAAGTTGGTGATTTTTTGCCAAAGATAAAAATCCGTTTTTTACATCAAACTTAACCAACTATGTCATAGTCAGCGATTCTGAAATCCTTAATTTTTTATGATAGTTCTTCCTTGTCTTTTCTACTCTAACATATTTAAAATCAATTGTCAACCCCCTCCCATCTTTTGGTCTAGGTTTTCAACTTAGGGAAATTATCCTGCCAATAGGATAATAAAGCCTGCCAAACAGCCTCCAATTCAGCCCCACTACCATCAGATTTAGCCAAGGAAAGTTGCCCCCAGACACAGCGTCTGTCACGGGGAGTCTGTTTACCGTTGAGGAGATTCAACCATTGAGAGGGATTGAGGTAAGGACGATAAAAATAGGCAGTGAATTGAGATATTGTGACTGTACTTTTTCCCATGGAATTAATGCAGGCTGTTAAATAGTGGTTTTCCCCAGAGGAGAACTGTAAATGATGTCCCTTAGGGTTAACCTTTTCCAGAGGCTTTATTAGCTTAGGTAAATCAGGTAGATAACTAAATTGCTCATAGTAGGATTGGATATCCCCTAAACTAGAAGGTATGTAGTATAAATTGACAGTTAAACTCTGTCCAGAGCTTTGGTAATGATAAATTTGTCCTGATAATATTTCTTGCTTGTTATCAGCTTCAATACCTGTAGTCTGTTGCGGGAGATTATTCTGTTTTTGAGATCCAGAAACAGGTTCACTAGTGGTTAATTGCCAACCGGGGAGAGGAATTTGCTGGGGAAAATGATAGACAGTGGCTTTACTCAAGCCAGCACTGGTATGGAGAGAAAAATTAGATAAAATGATGCTCAAACTAATACCTATGATTAGATTTGAATAAGATAATGGTTGGGATTTATGAGATGTAACTTTTGACAGTGATGATGGAATTTGATGATTAGGTGATAGCAAGAGAATAATAAGCCCAAACAATAGGAACGAGAGTAAAGCAAAGATATCACCACCTTGAGAACCATGCCAATAATTAAATGCAGGTTTATCTGTAACTACAAGGGCGATAATAGCCAACCGGATAACGGAACAAACCCCACTAATAACCACTGAGAGGATAAAGGGCAAATAAATATTTTTCAGGAAAGAGGGAAAAAGAATGATTAACAGAAAAGAAGCTTTTAATAGCAAGATTAGAAGTGGTATTGCTGTACATTCTGACAAAACATCAATTGTCCCATTATTAACAGAAACAAGAGCGCCTTGAGTAGTGGAATCAAAGCCCAAGTACCATAAAAGAAAAGAGGTGAATTTAGCAGAAATGACTGTAATCTTAATTAGCATTCCCAATAATTTTACCAAGATTTCAACCAAGGGAAATATGGCAGTAATTACTAAATATCGGCGAAATTGTTTAATTCCCTGAAATCCCGATGCCAATAAAGCGAAACCTACGGAAGTGATTAACGGCAGAAAATACCAGAAAATAGAGATTTCTTGGACTGAAAAATTTGCATTGAGGTAGGGAATGATGATCAAACAACAACCAATAAAATTAGCTGGAAATACACTAACCAAGGTGAGATCATAGCGTTTCTGGTAAAGATGCCATAGGATACTTCCATATAGTGTTAGTTCCAAGAACCATTGATTGAAATTTTGTTCAACTCGCCAATAAAGTGTGAGGTTAATTGCAGAAATCAATCCAAAGATGAATAGGAGTAGGAAAGTATGATTTGATAAGTTAACTTTCCTGAATCTTTCTATTTTACGTTTGATTGTTAACATCATCTGTAACATTTTAAAAAACCTGTCCTATTTTGAACCAAACAATCACAAAGGTAAAACTAAGAATGAGAAGAGCAATAATTGTTCTAGAACTATTTTTCCATCTGCTCCTAAATTGTTGTCTTTTGGCTTCATTTGCCGCTTCGGTAATTCTTGTTTTACCAATGAGTAAGTTTCGTTTAATTGAATCTTTGATCTGAGGATCTGGTAACTTTAATTCCTCTGGGGTCAGGTTGATATTCCTACCAAGAATTTGGATTTGTGCTTTGGTAAGACCAGAATTGAGACCCTTTTCGATTTGAGCTATTTGTTCAAGATTGCCCTTTTGCTGTTCAATTATTTGCTCATTTACTGATTTTAATAAACGTCCTGTATTTACAAAAACCAGGGGAATTGCTAGGAAAAATGCGACTCCCATTAATAGGATTACCCAGCGAATAATTCTTTGAAAAATAATTTCTGGATAGCGGATATCATATTGATTTTCGCTAAAATAGCGAGTAAAAATCAACCCCAAACCAATCAGAAAAATCCAACTGTGTTCAGTGAACGCGCTAATGGAATTAAGTTCACTTTCAAAGTTTTGCAGTTTAAGCTCCGCAGCAACAGAGATAAAGTCTATGAATGACATAATTACAAGACCATAACCGATGATTGGTAATAGACCAGTTACATCACTGCTATTTAAGGATTTCCCACTCAACTTAACTCGACTGAAAAATTTGATAAAATTTCTGACTAAAGAGAAAAAGAAGAAATTAATACTTTTTCTGATATTATTCATTTAGGTTAATGTTCCTTTTCTAGAATAGGTTAGTTACAGGTGTTGATCTGGTGTAAAAAAGGTGATAACCCATGGGATTGCTGAGAAGGTGTTTGAAAAGTCATGATTGATGTATCAAATATTTTTGACACCTCCCTAACCCCCCTTAACGGGCAGTAAAAATGTGATTAAAATTACAGGATACGACTTTTAAAACATCCTCTTACGCAAGTGTTACACCAAAAATGTATTGTAGGGTGCATCAGACTGCAAAAATCTGGCAAATAAACGGATTGTTGATATCTGATGCACTTTACCAATGTGCCAGTTACATAAGTTCTGGTATTGTTTACTCACTGATAATAACTATATAGTTATGTACCGCTGATGAACATTCCAAAATTACCACTTTTTCGTATCTAAAAAAAAGCCATTATTGGTGGTATAATTAAGTTTCTCTGCTTTATACCCACTCAAACTACATCTCACGTTAAATTACTCAGCATTAATCCCCTAATCTATCATCCTCTTGAACAAAAATACCCTACTTCTTAGGGAGGTGGGGTATTTTTAGTATCATGTTTAGATGTCTCCGCGAATTTCTTCGACAATGCCGTCACGAAGGACAACTTCAACCTGCATTTTACTAATTAAGTTATCACCAATTTCAATGCGGAAAAAGCTTTCCAATTGAAATTGATTGACTTCTTCATCTAATTCCAACAATTGTACTTGCTGGAGGTTTTGCAGCATTTGATTTTTCTGTTCTAGAAGTTCACTTTTCTTTTGATTAACTTGGAGTTGAACGTTGTCAATTTGTTGGAGTGTCTGAGGTCCTGGTGGTTGAAGACTCTGTTTTTGAATAGCGGTAATTGCTCTTTGCCCTTCAATATCTAATTGTTGCAGTTGTTGGTCAATTTGATTAATTTGAACTTGTAATTGCTGGTGTACTTCCTCTTTCCAGAGAGGGGTAACTATCGCTTTCACATTAATCGGGCGTTTTAAAAGCAATTGAGGGTTGGAAACATCCATAAAAATTGTCCGTTCACTCTTCAATAGTTTGTAGTATGGAGATGAGTTCAGTTAGGAGACTGATACTATGTTTTCAGGAATGGAAAAAATATTTTTTTTCTGTTTCCTGTTTCTCCAATGGTTTCTGAAATCTGAAAGTTGGTAAAAACAATTTGCGATTTCGGGAATTATTTGGCAAACATTCCGTTAATAGTATCGCCATATCGTTCCATCACAATGTGACGACGAATTTTCAAGGTTTGTGTCATCATGCCATTTTCAATTGAAAACTGTTCCGAAATTAGTTTAAATGGTCCAATACGATCATCGGTTCGATAACCGGGACGGTTTTGAACTTCACGATTTAATTCTTGACGAAACAGATCCTGAACTATTTTACTCTCTAAGTCAATTTTTTGACTATCATTTATTTGATTTTGGATCTGATTTTGAGTTTCTGCCCATTTTGCTAAGGCTTCTGAGTTAGGGACAATTAAGGCACCAATACTTTTTTGATCTTGTCCTACTAACATAATTTGGTCAATATAGGGCGATCGCAAACAAGCGTCCTCTATGGGCTGAGGTTCGATATTTTCGCCGTTGCTTAAAACAATGGTGTCTTTTGCCCTCCCTGTTAATACTAGGTCATTTTGGGGCGTTACCCAGCCTAAATCACCGCTATCAAACCAACCTTGGGGGTCTATGGCTTTATTGGTGGCTTGAGGATTTTGATAATAGCCTTGCATGATTTGTGGTCCTTTGAGAAGGACTAAACCCCGTTCCCCTGCTGGTAGGGGTTGACGAGTTTCTGGGTTGACAATTTTCACTTCTGTACCAGCAATTGGTTGTCCCGAAGAACCACGTAAATTACGCCAAGGACGACGAGCATTAGTTACTGGTGATGTTTCTGTTAACCCATAACCCTGTAATATCTCAACACCAACAATTTCAAAGAAGTTATCTATATGTTTGGGAAGCGCCCCACCTCCACTAATAACGTGCTTGATTTTACCGCCTGTTGCTTCTCGTACTTTGTGATAAACTAATTTTTCCCCTAGTATATGAATCGCTAATAATGCCAATTCGACTATTTTGGCTTGAAAACGCTCTATCATTCCAGCATTAATGTGATTTAAACTCAATCCCTGGGAAATACGCCGTGATTCAATATATTTCTGGCTGATTTCTAGCAAAAACTTCACCAAGCTTTGTTTTTTGGCTGGTTGTTCTCGGAATTGCTTTTGCACGCCTTCATAAATTGATTCCCATAGTCTTGGGACAGCAATCATATAATTAGGTTTAAATTTCTTTAAATCTCCTTTAACAGAACGCAAATTAGTGTAAATTTGGCTACAACCTTGAGAAAGCAAGAAATATTCACCGCTGCGTTCATAACTATGCCATGTGGGCAAAATACTCAGGACTGTATCCCCTTTTTCTGGTTGCACAATCGTTCCCAAGGTTGTAACTTGATGTAGTAAATTTTTATGGGAGAGCATTACACCTTTGGGTTTTCCCGTAGTACCAGAAGTGTAAATTAATGTTGCTAAGGTTTCTGCACTATACTTATTTGCTACTAATGTATGATTGCTACCAATTTCTAGTAACTGGGAAAAGTTGACTACTGGAAATTTTAGTTCTGCGGGTGGTATTTCGTCAGAAAGTATAACTACCAGTTTAATCGCTAATTCGTTCAGGCGTTCCCCTAATTTATTTAAAGTTTTGAGATCCTCAACTACTAAAGATGTACTGCCACTATGGGAAATAATATAAAGTAACTCTTCTCGTTCCGCTTGAGAACTACGAACTGCATTTACAGCCCCAGCAGTCATGATACCTTGGTCCGCAATAAACCAACGCGGACTATTATCCGCAATCAAGGAAACTCGTTCTCCGTAGGGAAGATTTTCGCTATTATTTGTATTTACGCCTAATGCTTGTAAACCCGCTGCAAATTGGTTAATTTGTTCTGTAAGCTGACTATAAGTAATTTTTACTTCTGGTTGAGAATGGGGGTTATACAAGGCGATAATATCACCAAATCGCTTGGCAGCCAAAGGCCAAATTTCCGGTAATAACTCTACATTTGTGTAATCTACTAAACTCTGTAATGCAAGACGTTCTCGTTCAGAAATGTTGGTTAAGAAAGAAGTTGCAGGTTGATTATTTGTCATAAATGCTATTGTTAAATGCAATTAATCATGGTAGTTCAGATTCAGTTTACATATTAATTGATAAAAGTTTCTGTTGGTTTCTATCTACAAAATTCTATGCTAAACTGATTTTATATAGACTAAATACTATGGTTAAGTCTTCGTGCATTGCCTAATGTTGCCATATATTTTAGTATTTTTAACTAAAACGTTCTGATGTCGTTTCGCCTGGGGGTGATTCCCTATAGATGTGATGGATGTATTATTGCTGACAATCATTAACGCTGGGGCTTGTTTAACTTTGCCTAAGCTATTATCTATGGTTTCGGTTCGTAAACCTAAACAGTCTCAACCATTGTCCGTCGCCTCCACTTGTAAACCCGCCAAAGAAATAACTAGTTTCCCTTATTGTACAACCTACACCTTAACGGGTAGTCAGTTCTGTAAGTTCAGACCGCGTTTTTGTTCTCAGTGTTCTCTTAGCTAAAGGGAATATTGGTGAGTAGTAGCAGTCCTTGTGTTATTTGTGAATATCTTTCTTTTTTCTCTGCGCTCTTCATAATTTTAGATCAAAACATAAACTTTCACAAATTATACAGGATTGCTATTCATAAGCAACAAGGGAATGGGGAACTTGCGGGTAAAAAGTATTTGATTTACTTATGTAATATAAAAGATATTTAAAAACTAGAAGTTGCTCAAAGCTAGTGTTTGTAAGGCAAAATAGAGATGTAGTTATCAAAGATAGTTATAAGGGAAGGTTATCTATGACTTTAATTCAGGGTATATTGCTCACGTTAATGAATGCTGCTATTTGTTTGTTTTTGCCTAAACTGCTATCTCTAGTTTTCTCTACAAGAAATAGCGGAGAAACTAAAAGTCAATATCATCTTGAGTAGATTTATGTTTTTCTCGTCGCCACTTCGCCCTAACTAAACGAATTTCGTCAAAACTGTAGCTTGCTCCTAAATTTTCTCGAAGGGGTGTGAGGGAAATATCACCAACAATTTCTAAAATTTGCCAGATTTTTTTCTGACGTTCTAAAGGTACTAATTGACTGATATCTAAAGATTGTTTTTTCTCAATTAAATTGGAGAGATGATTGATAATTGTACCAGTTTTAACATTGCGTTTTTGGGCGATTTCTTCAATACTAAAACCCTGATTATATAACTCTAATGTAGTTAATTCTGTATCAGATGGTGAGTCAGAATAGAATGAAGAATTAACTCGATTAATGGGATTTTGTTGTAAGCCTTGTTCTTGACGATAGGCCTGAATTTCTGCTAAGAATTTTTCGCCATATTGAGATAGTTTATAACTAACAACACCGGAAATTTTACCAAATTCATCTAATGTTTTAGGTTGAATTTGTGCCATTAATTTGAGGGTAGAATCTTGAAAGATCATGTAGGGTGGGATAGCTTGTTCATCTGCGAGTTGTTTACGAAGCGATCGCAATTTTTGAGTTAAAATTTCCACATCTACAGGTTTATTATTTCCATCTTCCCAAGTCATTTTTTGCGCTATGGGAACAGCAATAGAAACTGGTCGTTGTTTTCGCATCACTTCCCAACTTAAAGCATTGAGTTTTAAAATTGAATAACCGTCGCTAGTTTGTTCTAATAAACCTTGATGTAATAGTGATCTTCCTAGCATTCTCCATTCGTCTAATGTTCTATCTTTACCAATTCCATAGGTAGAAAGTTGATCATGTTTATTAACGACAATTTTCTGATTTTTCGCACCTCTTAATACATCAATGATATGTAACATTCCAAATCTTTCCTTACATCTAGCTACACAAGATAAAAATTTCATGGCTTCAATTGTCCAGTCTTGTACAGGTTTAGGATAACGACAATTATCACAATTACCACAATTTCCCGGAAATCTTTCCCCAAAATAACTTAATTGAATTGTGCGTCTACAGTCTGTCCCCTCTGCATAATCTATAACTTGTCTTAATTGCTGTTTAGCTATTAATTGTTCTTGAGGATCGGTTTTTTGATTAATACTCCATTCTATAGTTTTAATATCACCATAATTAAAAAATAATGTACATTTAGAAGGTTCATTATCTCTACCAGCGCGGCCAGATTCTTGATAGTAACTTTCTAAATTTCGAGGTAAATCCGAATGAATCACAAACCGGACATCAGGCTTATTAATACCCATTCCAAAAGCAATTGTCGCTACCATGACCCGCACATCATCCCGAATAAATCGAGTTTGATTTTTCGTTCTTTCTTCATCACTTAAACCAGCATGATAAGGTAAAACTGAAACTTGATCATTTTGTAATTTTAAAGTTAGTTCATCAACTTTTTTGCGAGTTAAACAATAGATAATTCCTGAACCTTCATTTTCTTTAACAATTTCTAATATTTCAGCGTAAGCACGGTTACTTTTAGAACGGACTTCATAATAAAGATTTTGGCGGTTAAAACTGGCAATATGAATACTTGGTTGTTTTAATCCTAATTGTTCAATAATATCGGCTTTAACCCTATCTGTAGCGGTAGCAGTTAGTGCAACCGTCGGTACATCTGGATAACGTTTTCTCAGTAGTCTTAATTGCCGATATTCTGGACGGAAATCATGCCCCCATTCTGACACACAATGGGCTTCATCTATGGCAAAGGTAGAAATTCCCACTTTTTCCTTAACTACGTCTAAAAGCGGCAAAAATCGCTCGCTAATCAAACGTTCAGGAGCAACATAAAGTAATTTTATTTTACCATTCATGATCGCTTCTTCACGAGAGCGAACCTTATAAGCATTCAGGCTACTATTGAGAAATGTGGCAGAAATGTTATTAGTTCTCAGTGCTTCTACTTGATCTTGCATTAAGGCTATTAATGGTGACACTACCACTGTTAAACCTGGTTTTAAAAGTGCAGGTAGTTGAAAGCACAGAGATTTACCCCCACCGGTGGGCATAATTACCATTAAATCACGATTTTGTAGGGCATCTTCAATAATTTGCCTTTGTCCAGGACGAAATTGATCGTAACCAAAATGATGTTTTAGGGCTTGTTCTAAGTGGGGGTACTGAAGCATGGTAGATGGTTGTCGCGTGTCTGAGTTGTGATGAAGATATTAAAATTTTAACGCACCTTGGGGAATGGGGAACGCTAGAATTTATAGATAGGAAAATGTCAGAATCAGGATATCCAGGATAAAAGGATTAACAGGATGAAAATAGGGATTTGATAACCAATTACTGATTACCCATTAGCAGCCTTAACTAGATATGTACCAATATGGGTTATTATAGAACATCAAAAGTACAAAATCAACTAATAACTGCTACCAAGTAAGGTCAATAAACATGACGCAAGAATTAATGGAATTAAGACAAAGTATCTTAGAAGGGCGTTATGATGATGCCTTGGAAATTATTGATGATTTGGAGGATATGAGCAAACAGGGAACTTTGCGAAAAATAGAAGCTTTTTTAGTGAGGTTGGTTATTCATCTGATTAAAAATCAAATTGAACAGCGTTTAACTAATTCTTGGATTGCTTCAATTTCTGATTCTGTGATTCAAATTGCCAAATTGAATATTAAAGATCATCAAAAATCCTATTATATTAAATCTGATCAATGGGGTGAATATTTAGCAGAAGCTCTAGAAATGGCAATTCGTCCCGCTAGTGCGGAGATTTTTGGTGGGACTTTAAAACCGAGTCAAGTTTCTCAAAGATTACAAGAAAAAGAATTAATTGATTTTGCAGAAAATCTTTTGTTGTTAACTTATGAACATCAACCTAAAGAGTTAGCAAAGATGATTGATAATTATTTAGCACAATTACCAGGAGGTGAAGATTGGTTTGAGTAATTTTGGTAAAACTAAGAAGTTTTTCTATCTCTAGAAAATACTATAGAAAATGTAGAAAATGTTTTTGACAGTGCGGAATAAACGAGTAAAAGAGGAAGGTTGATGCCAAGTCTGATAAAATTCTGGATAAAGCATATTTTGAGCGATTTTCCCAATGAGTTGATAATGTTCATCAGTTAGCTGATAAGCACTCATGGCTTTAATTACCATAGGTTGATCACCAACGCCTATTTTCCCTAAGCCATAAGCCGCCCGCCTACGGGTATATTTACCCTTTGATGTCTTGATTAATTCTACCAAAGCGGCAATCGCATCTGCATTACCAACGCCTATTTTCCCTAAGCTATCAGCCGCCAGCATACGGGTATATTCATCCTGTGATGTCTTGATTAATTCTACCAAAGCGGCGATCGCATCTGCATTACCAACGCCTATTTTCCCTAAGCTATCAGCCGCCAGCATACGGGTATATTCATCCTGTGATGTCTTGATTAATTCTACCAAAGCGGCGATCGCATCTGCATTACCAACGCCTATTTTCCCTAAGCTATCAGCCGCCAGCATACGGGTATATTCATCCTGTGATGTCTTGATTAATTCTACCAAAGCGGCGATCGCATCTGCATTACCAACACCTATTTCCCCTAAGCTATTAGCCGCCCTCCTACGGGTAGATTCATCCTGTGATGTGTTGATTAATTCTATCAAAGCTGCGATCTCATCTGCATTACCAACGCCTATGTTCCCTAAGCTATCAGCCGCCAGCCTACGGGTATATTCATCCTGTGATGTGTTGATTAATTCTACCAAAGCTGCGATCGCAACTGCATTACCAACGCCTATGTTCCCTAAGCTTTCAGCCGCCCACCAACGGGTATATTCATCCTGTGATGTCTTGATTAATTCTACCAAAGCGGCGATCGCATCTGCATTACCAACACCTATTTCCCCTAAGCTATCAACCGCCCAACTACGGGTATATTCATCCTCTGATGTCTTGATTAATTTTACCAAAGCAGCGATCGCATCTGCATTACCAGGGTCTATTTTCCCTAAGCTATCAGCCGCCAGCCTACGGGTATCTTTATCCTGTGATGTGTTGATTAATTTTACCAAAGCAGCGATCGCATCTGCATTACCAGGGTCTATTTTCCCTAAGCTATCAGCCGCCAGCCTACGGGTATCTTTATCCTGTGATGTGTTGATTAATTTTACCAAAGCAGCGATCGCATCTGCATTACCAGGGTCTATTTTCCCTAAGCTATCAGCCGCCAGCCTACGGGTATCTTTATCCTGTGATGTGTTGATTAATTTTACCAAAGCTGCGATCGCTTTTTGCCGGTCTGTTTCTTTTAAGGCTACATCTGCTTGATCATGAATATTACTAACACTATTATCGAATTTCCAATTAATAATCTGCTTGACTATTTGATCTGCTTGAGAACAATGTTTAAATTCGGCTATGCCCCCAGCAGCTAAAAAATAGGCTCGATATCCATAAAAACCTTTACCCTGATATTTTACACAGCCATCTTGAAAATTTATCAAGGCTTGAATAAACGACTCTTTTTCACTTTCATCTACATCTTCACGGCCTAGCCATAACAATATGGTTTGTTTCCACTGAGGTTCAAAAATGCGGTATTTTTCTGCCTCTATGGGTTTATTTTTATGGGTTTTCGGTAAGAAGAAATCCCAATCATTAATTGCTGTTGCTGCCAAATATTCTTGAAATGAGGTATGGAAAAAAGCATAAACAGGTTTTTCTTTTATATCTGTGCCAATCCGATTAAGCCAACCTAATTTTAGGGCTAATGTTAGTTTATCATCACCTAAAAACTTTTTAACGAACCCATCCAGCAAGCGGAAACGAGAGGTTGCTTGATCTATTGCTTCCCTTGCTAATTTACCTAAATCAGTAATCAGTTTTTGACGTTGTGTTTCGCTTATTTGCGC
The DNA here is from genome assembly GCF_014696335.1 of Dolichospermum sp. FACHB-1250. Classification (NCBI taxonomy): domain Bacteria; kingdom Bacillati; phylum Cyanobacteriota; class Cyanophyceae; order Nostocales; family Aphanizomenonaceae; genus Dolichospermum; species Dolichospermum sp. FACHB-1250. The sequence continues at coordinate 43,817 of NZ_JACJPZ010000008.1, read as the reverse complement.
GAATTCATCTTGTTTCCATCCGTTAAAATTATCAACTAATTGCTGATAAAATTCTGCTTGTGTATCTGGTAACTTTGCCTCTCTTCCTTGCCAATTTAAACAAAGTAGTGTTAACCGCAGAGGATTTTTAACTAAATCTTGAATCCGTTCTCTACCAGCTTCTTTTAAAGTCTTACATAACATTCCACCCGCTTCTTGTTGAGAAGTAAACCAGTTATTAATAAACTGTTCTACCTGTTCAGGATAAGAAAAATCTAAAGTTCTATAGGTATCAAAATCATAAAGTTTATTGTTACCACCATCCCATAAATTTAACCGACAAGTTAAAACTATTCGCGCTTGATTAATATATCCACCGTCCTGAATTTGTCCAGCAATATCTGTTAAGATATTACCGGAAACAGATTTTGTAGACATTTCATCTAAACCATCTAATAATAACCATACTTTGTCTTGATTAAATTGGGCAATAAAATCATCTTTAATGTCTTTTGTAATTTCTGATATTTTACTTCTCTCAACAGCATTCCGTAACCAAATTTTATCTAAATAATCTCTTAGTTTTCCATTTTCTAACTCTGCTAAAGATACCCAAATAATAATTGATTCTGAACTTTCCCGAGATAAATAATCAGCAATTTTTTGTAGTAATGTAGTTTTACCTGCTCCCGGTTCACCAATAATCGTAATGCGTTTACCTTGACTTTTTTTAGTATCTTTCTTGTGAAAAACTTGGGTTAAAAATTCATTATGTTCATATTTTTGAGTTATTTCTGTCTCTTGATAAAGTGCTGAACCTTGTTCTGGAGGAATATTTTGATTATGATCGTGTTTGGGTTGTTTTTTCCGTTCTACTAAACCCATTTCTATATAAATATCTGGCAATTTAAAAGTTACCCCCTCAGCGCAAGTAAGGGGATTTGTGGTTAATTTTTGCCGTTCTTGCAACTTTTCGCGGCAGATTTTTTTCCAGTCAATGGGGGGTAACTTTGTCCGACCTTCCCCTTCAGACGAGTTTAGTCAATTGTAATGATTATGTTGGTTAGTAATATTAACGTTTTGGGCAACAGTTGATCCTTTTTCTGCGTTTATTATTTCTGCCAATTTTGTATTATTATTAATAACTGAAGGGTGATTTTTAATTTCTTCTGCTTTCTTTTTAATTTCTTCAGCAGTCTTTGAGGTATCAGTATTCACTGAACTTTCCAAATCTAAAACCGCTTGTTTAATTTCCTCGTCCTGCATAGCTTCTGTTAATTCTTTTACAGCTTGATCATAATGTAATTCCTGGACTTTATTTTCGTCCACAGCCGCAGTTAATTGTGGTGCTAACTTCTTCTGACGTAACTTATTGATTAATTGATTTACTCTTCCCCAGATCATATCACCAGTATTTTCACCTATCTTTTCCAGAGATTTCATGCCTATTGTAGCAATAGCAGTTGCAATAGCTGTAGTTATTATCAATTCCATAAATTTAATTTAAAGTAAGTTGGATACTAAAAATCAAGGTTGTTTTGGCTGTGGAAAGGCTGTTTTTAGCTGCTATCCTCAGTTTCTCGCCAATACTAACACAATTCCCCTAAAAAATGTCAGAATATAAATTGTTAACTTTTTTCAACTCAAATCATGAAAGCAATTTGGAATGGTGCTATTCTAGCCGAAAGCGATAATACCGTAGTTGTGGAAGGAAACCATTATTTCCCTGCTGACTCTATCAAGAAGGAATATTTTCAAGACAGCAGCACCCACAGCACTTGTTCTTGGAAAGGAGTTGCTAATTATTATAGTATTCAAGTTGATGGTCAAGTTAATAAAGATGCTGCTTGGTACTATCCTAGCACCAAAGAGAAAGCTAAAAATATCGAAGGTTATATTGCTTTCTGGAAAGGTGTAAAAGTAGAAGTTTAGTACACAAAAATATCCCGGACTTCTCCAAGAAGTCCAATATCTGAATTTTGAAACCAGTCTTTCTAATCCTTTGCAATGACAATATCATTAGATTTAATCACAGCATAGGCTTCCGTCCCTTCAGATAATTCTAACTCCTCTGCGGAAACTCTAGTAATCATTGAAGTTAATTCAACTCGGTGAACAATTTCTAAGGTTATTTCCGTATTTATAGTTCCTGTGGTGACTCGTTTCACAACTCCCTTGAGAACATTACGGGAACTGACTTTTAATGGTTTCTTAGCACTAACAATTTCAAATTCAGAGTTGTTAATTTCTGGTTTTTCCTGGATATTTGATAATGATAATGGTGATGAATATTTCCTAAGTCCCCGGACTAATTCCCGTAAAATTTCTGTTTTCGTACGTTGGGAATTTTGACAAAATTCTTCTAAAATCTGGCGTTCTTCTTCAGATATTTGAAATGTTACCCAACCTTGGCTTTTTCTTGGCATAAAACTACTAACTTATTGACTAATTATAACTAATTTAATTGCCAGGTTTAGACCCCTGACTTCTCAGAGAATTTAGGGATCTGGGGTGAAACTCTTAATATAGTGTGATACTAAGCAAAGCTAGAAATACCAAAATCTGGTGGTATATCTTGTATTCTCCCCGGTCCAATGGCCTGTAATCCTTCTTTGAGGATAATATTACCAGTATACAAGGCTTTACCCACTATCACACCTGTTACACCTTGGGGTTCTAAAGCTGATAAACTTAATAAGTCAGTAACAGAACTTACACCACCAGAAGCAATTACGGGTATGGAAATGGCCGCAGCAAGTTCTCGTAATGCGTCTAAATTTGGTCCTTGTAATGTTCCGTCTCTGTTTATATCAGTATAAATTATCGCTGCTGCCCCTAATTCCTGCATTTGTACTGCTAGTTGGGTGGCTAATACTGATGAGGTTTCTAACCAACCACGAGTAGCAACTAAGCCGTTACGGGCATCTATACCAATAATAATCTTTTCAGGAAATTCTTGACAGAGTTCCTGGACTAGTTGGGGTTGTTCAACCGCGACAGTTCCCAGAATTGCCCAATCTACTCCCAGATTGAATAATTCTACCACACTGGAGCGATCGCGCAATCCGCCCCCAACTTCAATGGGTATGGAAAGATTATTTCTAATGGCTGCAATGGCGGCCAAGTTAACTATTTTACCAGCTTTTGCGCCATCTAAATCAACTAAGTGTAATCTGGTCGCGCCTTGGTCAGCCCACATTTTCGCAACTTCTACGGGATTTTCGCTAAATACTTGGGATTGTGCATAGTCTCCTTTATATAGTCGCACACAGCGACCTGCTAGTAAATCAATTGCGGGTATTACTTCCATAATTTGTCCGTTCTCCGTTGTCCGTTAACTGTCACCTGTTCCCTGTCCCCGTGGCGTAGCACCTGTCACCTGTCACCTAATTCCTGTAACCTGTCACCTGTTCCCTGTTCCCTGTTCCCTGTCCCCGTGGCGTAGCACCTGTCCCCGTGGCGTAGCACCTGTTCCCTGTCCCCGTGGCGTAGCACCTGTTCCCGTGGCGTAGCACCTGTCACCTGTCACCTGTTCCCTAATTCCTGTACTGCTTGGCGGAAGCCTAAGACTAGTAAGATGTTAGCCAGGGTTAAAAAGGCTTCTGCGCTGCCATGTAACCAGTCTACATTGGCTAATTGTTCTCCATACTGCACTTTGGCGTAAATACCAGCGGGAATAGTGACGGCGACAAATACCAATGTGCCGTAAAATCCATATAGGGCTAACCGTGGCATTTGTGGACTGCGGCTGATAAACCACAGGAAACCCAAATAGGGAAAAAGAGAAAGGGCAAAGAGGGTTTCTTTTGATATCATTGTTGTGATTTGATGGTTTGTGTCTTCATGGGGCTTGTAGGTTTGGTAGAACGCCAAATTATATAAGCTGCCGCCCAAAGGGTAAAGTTACCAACTAATGTCATGGTAGCTTGTAAGGTGACTAACCATTCTAGGGTTTGGGAATTGTCGAAATAATGCCAAGTACAAGCACACATTGCGCTAATTAAAGCTGGTAACATAGCAAAGGACAATCCCCACCAACTCCGATTTTTTGTCAGTTCACCATATATCCAAATTAGCCATATTGCGGTTATCCACTCAATGACGCTGGAAATATGAATTATCCAGGTGGGAATTGAAAGTACGTGCATAATTAATCTAAAATCTAGAATCTAAAATGGCGAAAATGCGGGTTTTATTGTCTGGGTATTACGGTAAGGGTAATGGTGGTGATGAAGCTTTGTTAGCCACACTCCTGCAAATGTTACCACTAGATGTTACTCCTGTGGTGCTTTCTGGAAATCCTGAAGAAACCCATCGTCATTACGGTGTGGAATGTTACAATCGTATGGCATTTTTCTCCGTCTTCAAGGCTTTGCGTTCTTGTGATGCTTTTGTTTGGGGTGGTGGTAGTTTAATGCAAGATGCTACTAGCACTATTAGCCCTTTTTATTATGGCGGATTGATGGCTTTAGCTCAAGTTATGGGTTTGAAAACTGTGGCTTGGGGACAGGGTATAGGTCCTTTGTTGCGTTCCCAAACTCGATTTTTAGCCCAGCAGAATTTTGCGGGTTGTACTCAAGTCAGTGTGCGCGACGTTGCTAGTTCTCGGTTATTATCAGATTGGAGTATACCCCATATCCTTGCCCCTGACCCGGTTTGGGCGTTAAAATCAAAGCCAGTACCGGAACTAGCAGAGTTACCAAAACCGAGAATTGCGGTGACTTTAAGAAATCATCCTCAATTAACAGAAAATCGGTTAACAAATTTAACTCAAGCCTTAGTTAATTTGCAAAAAGAAACTCAAGCCTTTATTTTACTATTGCCATTTCAAAAAAGTGAAGATCTAGGAATTGCGGAAAAAATTCATACTCAATTACAAGATGTGAGTAGAGTTATTTGTTCCGAAGATCCACAAATTTTAAAAGGTGTATTTCGCGGTGTAGAAATGTCCATAGGAATGCGTTTACATAGTTTAATTATGGCCGCTAGTGAAGGTTCTCGTTGTTTTGCACTGAGTTATGATCCTAAAGTCAATCATTTAATGGAAGATCTAAAAATACCTGGTTGGGATTTAAAAGATTTACCAGAGGATGTAGAGTTAATTAGTAAAACTTGGATTGATTATTATCATCATGGTGAATCCTTGTCAGATACGAAAATTCAATCTTTAGTAAATGGAGCTTTTTTACATCGGGATTTGTTAAGTAAAGTGTTAAAATGAAATTGATTCTATAATTTAGTTAAGGTTGATATCATCCTCAAGGAGATTGATTATGACAGCTATCACAGTCAACTTAAACCCCATTATCCAACTTACCGAAAACCAATTTTATCAACTCTGTCGAGAAAATCCTGAAGTCAAATTTGAACGCAATACCAAAGGAGAAATATTGATTATGTCACCAACAGGAGGAGAAACAGGAAAACGTAATGTGGAAGTTGCAGCAGATTTTGTGTTTTGGAATCGTCAAACTAAATTAGGAGTTTGTTTCGATTCTTCCACTTGTTTTAAACTTCCCAATGGTGCAAATCGTTCTCCTGATGTTGCTTGGATAAAAAAAGATAGATGGGATACACTGACACTAGAAGAACAGGAAAAATTTCCACCAATTGCTCCAGATTTTGTTTTAGAATTAATGTCACCCAGTGATAGTTTGCCAGAAACACGGGCAAAAATGCAGGAATATATGAATAATGGAGTTAAATTAGGTTGGTTAATTAATCGGAAAATGGGTCAAGTTGAAATTTATCGTCTTGGTAAACCAGTAGAAATATTAGACTTTCCTCAAGAATTATCAGGTGAAAATATTTTACCAGGATTTATTTTAAATATGGAAATTATTTGGGGATAGAAAGGTTTTCCCTAAAACGGCTAAGGTGCGTAAACCTTCAGGTGTTTCATGAAGCCTTGTCAAATCATCAGCATATTTATCTAGTTGTTCCAGTGGGATACCTGTACGGACAATTACAATTTCGCTGCTCATATTATTATTGAATCTTTATAAAAGATGAAAGTGTTCAAAAGCTTCTCTAATTAATGGCAATCTATCTGGAGGACAAGGATAAACTCTTGGTTTTCCTTGAGAACTGCGTTGAGATGCTTTAATTGCAAGTCCTAACTGTTCTTTAGCATGAGCAATCCAACAGGTTTTAACTGTTACCTGATGTTTAGTTTTGATGTAATCCTGGAGTTGCTTGTAAGTAGTCATACTTGAGAATTGATATTACCTAAGATGAAGATATTAAGGAAGATATTAAGATTTTAACGCACCTTGGGGAATTGGCAGAGGGATAGTAGTTATAATTGCAGAAGGGGCTATTTCATCGAAATCAGTCGGGTAGGCTTACTACAGCTTTAAGTATGAGTATAAACACACAATTTAAAGCTAAGGTAAACAACGGCAAAATTGAAATTCCCGTTGAGTATCAAGAACAAATATGCAGCGCCGAAATAGTGCAAATCGTGATTTTGCAACCTGCACCAACACAGAAACACTTTCCACCAACGGGTATTATCGCCCAGTTAACAGCAAATCCCATGCAAATATCAGGGTTCAAGCCACTCACCAGAGAGGAAGCAAATGAGCGCTGGTGAAATGATGCGATGTTTTATTGATTCCAATATTTGGCTATATCGCTTTATATTAAATTCCACTGATTCCAGTGCAATACAAAAGCAGAAAATAGCTACAAGGGTAACAAGTCAAGAAAACTTAATTATTACAGGACTTACGCAAAAAGAACCGAAAGTAGGGGTAATTCATGAATTACCCCTACACAAGAATAAGGTGTTCAGCCACATCTTATGTAAGTCCTATATTAGTACGCAAGTTATTAATGAGGTTTGTGCGAATTTAATTCGTAAAGCAGGTTGTGAACATGACTTAATTATTGAAAATACTTTAAATGAAACGTTTAAATTTGGCTGATAATTATCTTGAGGATATATCCAATTTTGAAAAAGATACTGAAATATATTACCAGTTATTGTCTCACGAGGTAAATAACTTTTAATCGTTGGTTGCACAGCGATTCCCATAACTATAGCCATAAAGAAATAGCAATAACTTATATCTAAACTATTTTTTTCTTTTTCTATTGCATCAAATACTGTGATTAAAGAATCTTCTAAACTTATTCCCTGAATGTTTTTCTCTTCATATAATTCTGCATAGGAATATGACTGAATTATCTCTATGACTAAACGTAAAGAATCAGGAATTTCAGCAGATAAAATCAGAGGAGACTTTTCAACTTCATGCAATATGAATGTCATAGTTAATTGCTACGGATAAGGATGTGTCCAGTAGATAGTTATTATCTATTTTTCCTAGTTCTCGGTTCTATAACATGAGGGTTTACTCCAAAATATTTCGCTGCTGCTGACATATCAAATGTTAATAAATTAATATCCCCTAACTCTTTAATACCTTGAGCTTGAGAAGATTTGATATCTAAAACTTGAATAATTTCCTCTGCGACTGCTTGCGCTAAAAGCGGGGGAACAGAATTACCAATTTGTCGAAAACCATGCCATTTTGTGGGATGAAATCTAAACCAATCAGGATAAGAATGTAAACGCGCAGCTTCCCTAACCGTAATACATCTGGGAATAAAAGGATGTATGGGACGAGGAGAAGTAAATGCACCTTTATTACTAGGTGTTCCCGCTCTTAAAGTATTACATAAACCATGAGGATCAAGTTTATGAAAACGACTAATTGATTCGATTTTACCATGGGGTGTAGAGGCAAATCTTTCCATAGATTCGGGTGAGTGTTTACTTCTTAAACTTGATGTGAGTAAATTATGATCATACTGACGTTGATAAGAATAGTTATTTTTGACAATTTCCAGATTACGCAGTTTTTTAGCATAATTACTAGGGTTACTAAATTCAGTAATTATCCAATCTTGTTGATATAATTCTGGATAGTTTTCTATGACTGGTAAATCTTGTAATGCGTCCCAAACTGTCGGAGATTTTTGATTAGGGAATGTAATTTTTTCTGGATATTTTGGAACTTCTATATTTTGACGTGAACCGACTAAAAATAACCTTTCTCGATTTTGTGGTACTCCATAATTAGCCGCATTTAAAACTTGATAATTTGCATTAACTTGATAACCACTTTCGGAAAATTGATTAATGATTTCTGCAATAAATTCTTTATGTTTCCCGACTGTCATTCCTTTGACATTTTCCAATACAAAAAACTTAGGTTGTAATTCTCTAACCAACCTAATAAAATGGAAAACTAAAGAGTTTCGGGGATCATCAAAAGAACGTTTTCCCATTAATGAAAAACCTTGACAGGGTGGACCACCAAATACTACATCAATTTCTTGATTAGCAATTTGAGAACTATTCCTAATTTCTTCCCCTGTTGTCTCTTCCACGCTTTTACATAATACAGTCCAAAAAGGAAAATTAAATTGATGAATTGCACAATGAATTGGGTCTATTTCCACAGATGCAAGGACATCAAACCCAGCTTGTTCAAAGCCTAATGTCATCCCTCCTGCACCCGCAAATAAATCAACTGCAATTGGTCGTTTTTTGGCCATTTTAACTATTATCTACTTTTTCATTGCTAATATTTCTTTGGCTGTGCGATCGCACACTCCCAATTCTCCCAAAGAATAGCGCATTTCTTGATAATCTGTCAAGGTTTTTTGTCTTTTTTGACAATTCAATAATAATTCCATAGCAGCTTGAGTAATATTCTCTGTTGTGGCTTTTTCCTGTAAAAATTCTGGAACAATTTCGCGCATGACAACTAAATTTACTGGAGAAGCAAAGGGAATTGAACCTTTAAGAATATGACGTGCAATCCAAGCTGTAAGGGGGTGTAGACGATAAACTACAACTTGGGGAACATTTAATAATGCTAATTCTAAATTCACAGTTCCCGATTTAGTAATTGCAAAATCAGCCGCTGCAAAAACTTCTCTTTCTTTACCTAATACTACCGTAGCTTGCAAACTATAATCTTTAATTGCTGCTGTAATTGTATTTCTAAATGTTTCCAAAGATAGAGGAATTAAAAAATGGACATTTGGTAAATTAGATTGAATATTTTTAGCCGCTGCAAAAATAATTGGTAACAGATATTTTAATTCTTGATGACGGGAAGCTGGTAACAAAGCAATGGTAATTTCTTCCTCTTTAATTCCTAATTTTTCCCTGGCAATTTCTCGACTGGGTGCATTTGCCATTCTATCAATTAAAGGATGTCCTACCCAACAGACATTTGCCCCATTTTGTTGATAATACCGCGCTTCTTCTGGGAAAATTGCTAATAGTTTATCTGTAAAACCAACAATGCGGTTGGTATTTTGAAAACTCATTGACCATACCCACTCTTGAGGAGCAATATAATAAGCAACAGGAACATCAGGTAAATTTTCCTTCATGTAAGTCCCAATTCCCAAATTAGGACCCATATAATCAATTAGTACCACCAAATCAGGGGGATTTTCTTTTAAATAAGCGATCGCACTCCGTTGTACTCTTAATGTAGGAATAACATAAGGCAAAGATTCAATCAAACCCATTGAACCAATACCACTGGTATTACCCAAAATTTTCGCCCCAGCTTGCGCCATTTTCTCCCCACCCAAAGCTACAATTTCTAAGGTCAACCCAACAGCCACAGCTTGACGTTGAAGCGCTGCAATTAATAGCGAACCCTGTAGATCTCCAGAAACTTCACCAGTACTAATAAATATCCGCATTTTAGATTTTAGATTTTAGATTTTTACTTACTTTTCTATTTTTTTTATTATTCTTCTTTTCTTCCTTCGTGTCCTTTGCGTCTTTGTGGTTTTTTAAAACTTTATTCTTCTCCCCAAAACAGAGTCACTGGTAAATTTTGAGGACGGGAAAACCCCGCCCCAGATTTGATTTCCTATTCATTATTCATCAATGACTGTTTTTTTGCCTTTTCCGGGAATTAACCCTCGTCTTCCCGGCATTTGGGAAAGTAGCAAAAAACGGCGAAGATGTTTTAATTCTTCCGTATCTCCCAAATTTTCCAACTCTTGTAAAGCATCTTTAAACAGCAAATCAGAATGATAAAGCAGACGGAAAGCCTTTTTAATTAATTGAAAATCGCTAACAGCCATCCCTGAACGTTTTAATCCTACCAAATTGAGCGATCGCACTCTTGCAGGATTTCCCTCCACTAACATATAAGGAGGTACATCCCTATCAATACGTGCCATACCGCCTATCATTGACATTCCCCCAATATGGACAAATTGATGCACACCTAAAACACCGCTCAACCTAGCTCGTGATTCAATATGTACATGACCTGCCAATGCTACAGAGTTAGCAATAATAACAGAATCTGAAATCTCACAATTATGACCTACATGAACATAGGCCATTAATAAATTGCCATTACCGATCACTGTCGCTTCTCCACGTCCAGTAGCGCGGTTAATCGTTACGTACTCCCGGATAGAATTATTGTTACCAATTCTTACCCAAGTCGGTTCTCCCAGGTATTTGAGGTCTTGCGGCTGCATACCGATAACGGCGCCGGAAAAAATCTGATTTCCTGTACCAATTTCACAAAGTCCCTCTAGGACAACGTGAGAGCCAATTACAGTATCTGCACCAACTTTAACATTCTCTCCTATCACAGCATAAGCACCGACTTGCACTGTTGGGTGGAGTTTTGCGTTAGCATGAATGACAGCAGTTGGATGAATAAGTGTTTTCAAAGGTGAATCTCCCAAATTAAGTGCTTTTTTATATCCAGTATTTCAGTGAAGAAACTTGTCGGGTAAAGTAAGTTATGTGTGAGGGCGAAAATTGAAAATTAGGGGTATAGTAGTGTTTAATTTATTCAAACTTTCTCAAAGCTACAACGTATCTAAACATTAGCCATTGAGATTTCTTTAATTGCAATTAATGATTAACTAATCAAAGAAAACATCAATTCCCCTTCAGCAGCTAATTGTCCATTAACTTCCGCTTTTCCTTGCATTTTTCCAAAACGACGCTGCTTTACCCACAACAGTTCCACCGTCATGACTAATTGATCTCCGGGAACAACTTGACGACGAAAACGAACTTTATCAATACCGGCAAATACAAATAGTCCTCCTTGTGAATCTGGCATTTGCGTCATGACCACACCCCCAACCTGTGCCATTGCCTCAATAATTAGCACACCGGGCATCAGCGATCGCCCTGGAAAATGCCCTTGAAATTGGGGTTCATTAAAGCTAACATTTTTAATACCCACGGCTTTTTTTCCAGGAACATAGTCAATAATCCGATCTACCAGTAAAAATGGATAACGATGGGGTAATAGTTCCTGAATTTCCTCAATACTAAAGGTAGTTTTAATAGTCTGTGGATTGCTTGACGGAGAATTAGATTCAGTAATAGTGGACATTAGTGGTACTTTACGTAAGTTATTAGACACCAAAATAAGTAAATTGGTAAATTGGGGAATTTTAGATCAATTCTAAAATCCTGTTTGCTAGTTTAATGTGTAAATTATGACTAGCCTTGTAAGCCAAAAAATGAGCTATAGGGAAATTTCCCAGCAAACTCAAATCTCCTACTAGATCCAAGATTTTATGACGAACTGGTTCATTTGCAAATCGTAATGGTGGATTTAACCAACCTTGGGGACCACAAACTAGAGCATTATCTAAACTCCCACCTTTAATTAATCCCGATTTTTGTAAATGTTCAATTTGATGCTGTAACCCAAAAGTTCGCGCAGGTGCAATTTCTGAAACAAAGTCAGCAGAAGACTTTTCTAAATCTGTACTCATTAAAAAACTGTACCATTGATTACCAATTGCCGGCAAATTAAAATCTATACCATAGCTAAAACGAGTTTCTGGAGCGGGTAAAGCGCAAACAAAAGCATCACCCTCATAAATCCAAATAGGTTCAGTAATAATTAAAGGTGTAGTTATTTTCACTAGTTGTTGGGAAACTAAACCGACTTCCGCAATTTTCTGACACCAAATTTCAGCCGAACCGTCTAAAAGGGGTATTTCCGGTCCATCAATTTCAATTTTGACATTATCAACCCCCATAGCTGCCAAAGCCGCCAATAAATGCTCTACAGTGCGAACACAGACTTGATTCTTACCCAATTGAGTAGAAAGCACAGTCTGACTCACAGCCGCAATTTGCGCGGGGATAATTGGTGAACCAGGTAAATCTACCCGGACAAAAAAGCGACCACTTCCCGCTGGTGCTGCTAATATTCGCACTTGAGTTTTAACACCACTATGCAGCCCCACACCAGTCTGAGTAATTTCCCCAGCTAAAGTATGTTGCTGCATAGTCTCACCATCTGTAATATTGTAACTAATATTGCCCATCTTCCATCTTGAGTAGAAACCCTGATTAATATTGTCCTGATTATTGACCAAACAAATTAAAATCTTTCCCCGATCCCAAAATTAATCCGACTTTCATTATTATCAGTGATCCCGTAATCTATCCGAATAGGTCCTAGTGGTGATTGTATCCGCAAACCTAAACCATAGCCATAACCGTCGCCACTTTTATTTAACAATTGTGCGGCTTTGGTACTAGTTCCCAAGTCACTACCATAATCAAAAAATAGTGCGCCACTGACAACAGAGAAAACAGGAAACCGATACTCAGCCGCAGCTTGGATATAACTGCTACCAGATCCTAATCTACCTTCACCATAACCCCGCACCGAGTTACTACCACCGAGAGTAAAAGCTTCATAGGGAGGTAAATCTCCTAAAATCGTCCCCCCTTGGGCGTTAAATGCTAAAGTTTCTGGTTTTTTACTAAAGCCAATCAATTTAATCGGTAGATACTGACTATAGTTACCCCGGAACCTAGTCATAAAAATACCACCTGAACCTACAGGTACAGATTGATCAAGTCCAAAGCTGAGGTAAGAACCTTTTGTGGGTTGGTTCGGATTATTACGGAGATCCCTTTGCGCTCCTAACTTGAGTAGAAATAAATCGTCTTCTCCTGAAGGGGAAACAGTTAAGGGAATTTTAGCACTAATGTTGCTACCATCAAATAGCGCCCCTTCTGTCCTCAAATTACCATCAGCATCACGACCAGAAACCCGTTGATATTGTAGTCCAGCAGAAGCCACCCATGCTGCATTTTTGTAGGGATTGGTCGTCAATGGACGAGTAAATGTGATACCACCACCCAAACGAGTAATCCGGGGGCTAACCTGGGCATCTGTATTCGTAATATTATTGGGATCGAAAGTCTCTATGTTTTTATCTTTACCTTCAAAAATCAAGGAAATAGAACGACGACGGAAAATATTAGTTGTATAAGAAGTGCGATAAGGATCACCCGCAATCCAAGGATCAGTAAATCGCAAGTCAAATAGTAGTTCCCGTTCCCCTAACTGTACCTCTGTTCCCAATTTTTGGTTTCTTCCCCCCAGGTTTTGCTGCTGATAGCTGATAGTTCCAAACAAACCACTGGCGGAACTAATCCCCGCCCCTGCGGCAATAGAGCCGCTACTGCGTTCTGCTACATTTATTACTACAGTAACTTTACTCGGATCAGTTCCAGGATCAAGGGAAACATTGACATCTTCAAACAACGCTAACCCAAAAACCCTTTGTAAGTCTCTTTGAACAATGTTACGGTTAAATACCTGCCCAGGTTTTAACTCTACTTCCCTAGTAATTATATAATCTTTTGTCCGTCCCCGAATTGGTTCTCCCTTCTCGTTGACCTCTTGTCCTTCTTTATCGCGGAATTTAACTTTCACGTTTTCCACCACCCCTTCTGCTATCTGTAGGGTGACAACTCCATTTTCTGATATCTTAGGTACTCCAATTAAGTTGGCTAATACATAACCTTGGTCTTGATAACGTTTGGTTAATTGTTTGATTCCCTCTTGTAATTCCCGCAAGTTGAGAATTTTTCCATATTGACTACTAAATATTTCTTGTGCAGTTTCCCCAGGAAGTACGGAAGCTACACCCGTTCCAGGATTTGCTTCTAATTCTACTTTACTGAGAATAGGATTAGGGGTGACAATAAAACTCACCCGTACGCCCAGGGGTGTATCTTCTGGAAGCGCTTGCACGTTGGAGAAAAGCCCAATTCTCACAATCGCATTAATATCTTCTTGCAGTTGAGAACGGGTTGCTGTCTGTCCCGCTTGGGTACGAATGACTTTGTAAATTTCCGCTTCTAATTCGGGCGTGATTTTTCCCGTCTCCGTTTTCACAACTACTTCTGACACCAACACCCGCGCTTCCGTTGTTTCTGGATTAGGAGATGATGTCGGTGGTGTTGTCGGGAGATTCTGATTTTCTTGATTAGATTCAGTCTCGGAGGGTTGGGTGGGCTTTGGTTGTGGAACTTGTGCTGTGATTGGAGTTGTTGTAGTGTTTGGCACAATCACAGCAGCATTATTTACTAGTGCTGAATTGGTTGTTAAAACTTTAACAATAGAAGAATCTTGGTGAGATGCTTTTTCTATAATCCTTGGGGCAACCACGGCGGGATTACACTGGGCAACCACGGGGGGATTATTGCCCCTACATTCGTTTTTGTCAATTTTACCAGGATTGTGCTTGTCTAGTTGATTTGTATCTACTGTCAAAATTTCTGTTGTCCCTGCAAGACTATTAACAGCTTGGGCATTTGCCTTGACGGAAGAACCAACAATGGGAACTGTAATGGCTACCATTGCCATTAATCCCCGTGTTAAACTTGTTTTAATCATTTTTCTCTCTACTACCACACACCATTAATCGTCAAAAGTTATTTACCCTGTTTAAGTAGTTTATACTACTTTTAATACTCTTTGTAAAACCTGCTGGTAAGCATTCTCTATATTTCCTAAGTCACGACGAAAACGATCTTTATCCATAATTCGGTTCTCAGGATCGGTTTGGTTCATGTCCCATAAACGACAGGTATCAGGACTAATTTCGTCGGCTAATAGTATTTGCTGTTGGTGGTCTACACCAAATTCAAGTTTAAAGTCTACCAAGGTAATCTGGCATTTTTCCCAAAACTCCTGGAGAAATTTGTTGATTTCTAATGCTAGATGGGTAATTTGATCAACTTGTTCCGGTCTCGCTAATTCTAAAAGCAATAAGCGATCGCGCGTCAGTAAAGGATCACCTAAATCATCATTTTTGTAATAAAATTCCACTAAAGGCTTTGATAAAACTGTACCTGGTATTAACCCAGTTTCCTTGCACAGACTACCAGCCGCAATGTTCCTCACCACTACCTCCACAGGGATGATTTTTACAGCTTTTACTCGCATTAAATGCGGGGCTGGACTATCAATAAAATGAGTTTTAATACCCTGTTTAGCCAATTGTTGAAATAGTTGGCTAGAAATACTACAGTTGATCATCCCCTTATTCTCAATGCTGCCGCGTTTTTGAGCATTAAAAGCTGTAGCATCATCTTTAAAATCAGCCAACAAAATTTCCGGATCTTCTGTAGCGTAGAGAATTTTAGCTTTGCCTTCGTAGAGTTTAGAATTAACAGACATGATAAGATATTAAAAACTGTTTTTGGTAGTGGACGGCTTTGATGAAATCAGCTTCACCATTTTATCTTTAGTTATTAGTCATTGGTGAACAGGACTTTTCGGCATATTTCACCAACTAATTTAAGTTAACTAATTTAAGTTCTTCCGATCTATTCTAGACCGGTAATGTAAAATTATTACTCTTATCTGTTCCCTGTCACTTGATTAATTAAGCTAAACCCACTAAAAAAATATGTATAAATCATTAGGTTACCTCATATTTCATATATTTAAATATACTTAATTTTCCTGATAGATGGCAGTAGTCATGTATCTAATCTGAATCTGTTTTGAATGTGTCTGATCTTCTGCCAAAATTTGATTTGCAAAATATTGTAGAATATATTAATCTATTTTCAGGAATATAGTCATAACTTACAGAAGATTATATAATCTGTTGTTAATAAATAAGGGGATAATCAGACATGACCAATTACTCTAAAGCTCCACCTATAGCCTGTGAAACCCCGCACTATCAGATGAATGCTAAAAAACTCCTCAAGTGCCTGACTGATAAATACATATCCAGGCATAGGATTTAGCAAAAGCCCGCAGGGTAAGCATTCTGTTACATTTTATTTTCCATCTACTTATAAGTAGATATGATGTCGAAAAGGCTGGTAACGGTATATGTTTTATAGAGTATTTGAGTAAATGGAGAAAAAATAGTGAGTATCAGTAAAGACGATTTTCTCTATCCCCGTAGTCGCTACTATGGTCATGTAAAACCAGAAAACTTGGTATTCAACGCTAATTTACAGGAGTTTGCTCAAAAAGTTGGCTATATCTGTAACCTAGAAACAGGTGGGAAAATTCCCACTGAGGAAGCGTATAAACAAATAAAGTTACTTTGGAAGCAGTTGAAGCAATCAAAAAAACAACTGAAAATAGGCGAACAACCTTCCCAAAATAACAGTTTTGAAGAGGGTAGTTAACTAGTTAATTATCATGTTTTAGCCAAAGATACCGCAGGGTGGAAAAGTCCCTGTGGTTTATGTCACAGGTCACGGAAAACGGTAATTAAGAATTGAATTTTTCATTGAAGACTATTTTTTGATAATAATCTTGAAGTTGTTGTGTAGCAGATGACCATCCCCATTTCTCCGCTTCTGCACGGGCATTTTTACGGATAATATTTATTTCCTGTTTTTCTTTTAACAGACCTATAGTAGCATTAATCGCTTCTTGAATATCAGCTTGGGGATCAAAAAGATATCCATTTACACCATCTGTGACAATATCAGGTATACCTCCAGAACGGGCTGCTACAACTGGACAACCGGAAGCCATGGCTTCTAGCAGCACTAATCCTAATGTTTCTGTGCGGGAAGGAAAAATAAAAGCATCAGCGCTGGCAAAGGCAGAGCCTAATTCTTTACCTATGAGATAACCGACAAAATAAGTATTTGTGCCAGCAAAGTGTTTTTCTAAAGCTTGGCGGTGGGGACCATCTCCCACTAATGCTAATCTGGCATCAGGAATAGCTGCTAAAATCGGTTTAATGCGTTCGATTTCCTTTTCCGCAGAAAGACGACCAACATACAATAATAACGGGCTATCTGGATGATTTTGGGAAAGATGCGATCGCATTTTGTCACTAGCCAACTCAGGATGAAATAACTCTGTATCTACCCCCCGTTGCCACAAATCCACTCTTTCAATTCCATGTGCTGAAAGTTCCTTGACCATTGCCGTAGAGGTACAAAGGTTTAATGCTGCTTGATTATGACCAGCCTTCAGCAACTCCCATAGTAGTCCTTCTAACATCCCTAAACCGTAATGTTGCAGATATTGTGGCAAGTGAGTATGATAAGAAGCCACCAAAGGAATTTTGAGAACTTTACTATAAAAAATCCCTGATAGTCCCAAAACAGCGGGATTAACAACATGAATAATATCTGGTTTAAATTCTGCTAAAGCGTGACCAATGGCAGGGCGAGGTAGTGACATTTTTAACTCTGGATAGAGCGGTAAAGGAAAGCCACTAACTCCGTAAACTTTCGCACCTTTATGTTCAGTGATGCCACCGTCGGGGGCAAATACCAAAACTTGATTTCCATGACGTTGTAAATGGTCAACAGTATGACGGAGGCGTGTCACAATGCCGTCAACTTTCGGTAAAAAGGTTTCTGTAAATAGGGCAATTCGCATAAAAAACCAGAAAGCAGGAGTCAGGAGTTAAGAGTCAGGAGTCA
Source organism: Dolichospermum sp. FACHB-1250 (assembly GCF_014696335.1). NCBI lineage: Bacteria > Bacillati > Cyanobacteriota > Cyanophyceae > Nostocales > Aphanizomenonaceae > Dolichospermum > Dolichospermum sp. FACHB-1250. Next base: position 26,083 of record NZ_JACJPZ010000008.1, on the reverse strand, counting down.
GGAGTCAGGAATTTAGGAGAAAGAACCATAGAAATTTCTCTCCCTGTCAACGGTCAACGGTCAACGGTCAACGGTCAACTGTCAACTGTCAACGGTCAACTGTCAACTGTCAACTGTCACCCGTCAACTGTCAACTGTCAACTGTCAACTGTCACCCGTCAACTGTCACCTATGTTCTATGCCAAGAAACCTTGGGAAGAATTTGTTTGTGATCAACTCGGTTCTGATACTTGACAGCAAAGTTTAAAAGCGAATCAAGTAAAGAATCTGAAAGCAGGTGAGGTTGTAAACCCAAATCCAAGAGTTTAGTATTTTTCGCATTGAAATAGTGTTCTTCCTTCTCCACTCTAGGATTATCTATGTGGTTAATATCCACATTTAACCCCATAGCGTTACCGGCTTTTTTCACCATCATTGCCAAATCACCGACACTAAATAGTTCAGTAAATTGGTTAAACACACGAAATTCTCCCGGTTCAGCAGGATTAGCGATCGCTAATTCAATACATCGTACCGTATCCCGAATATCCAAGAATCCGCGAGTTTGTCCACCTTTACCGTAGACGGTGAGGGGATGTCCTACGCTGGCTTGAATACAGAAACGGTTAAGTGCTGTACCAAATACACCATCATAATCCAAGCGGTTAATTAACAGTTCGTCCATCCCCGTTTCATCAGTTAAGACACCGTAAACTATCCCTTGATTTAAGTCTGTAGCCCTTAACCCCCAAATCCGACAAGCAAAATGGATATTATGGCTATCATGGACTTTGCTCAAGTGATACATTGAACCGGGCTGCTTAGGATAGGGCAAAGTATCCTTACGTCCGTTGTGTTCAATCGTGATGTATCCTTCTTCAATGTCAATATTAGGAGTTCCATACTCACCCATAGTTCCCAATTTCACCAAATGGCAATCTGGGAAATCTTCCCGCATGATATACAGCAAGTTCAACGTACCCACCACATTATTGACCTGGGTAAGAACAGCGTGTTCACGGTCAATCATGGAAAATGGGGCTGAACGCTGTTCACCAAAATGCACGATTGCTGTCGGCTGAAATTGATGTAAGGCCTTATGCAGAAACTCGTAATTAGTAATATCGCCAATAAACAGATCAATAGACTTACTAGTCAAATCTTGCCATCGCTGGAGACGCTGCTGAATTGGTGCGATTGGGGTCAGGGTTTCTACACCCAGTTCATTATCCCAGTGTCGTCGCACCAAACTATCTAAAATGCCAACTTCATAACCTCGATTAGAAAGGTAAAGCGCGGTTGCCCAACCACAATACCCATCACCACCAATAACCAGGACTTTCATCTTTACCAGTTTTTACTCGCTGATAGCTAAATCTATCAGGTTTATGTCCCCTCTTCATCATTAAATTCTTACTAAGACAGTAATCAGTTAAAAATCAAAAATAAAAAGTAAAAAATAATTCCTACTGCTTACCTAACTACGGACAACTGACTACTGACAACTGACTACTGACTAATTTTATACTCTTGAGCAATATAGTAAAACAAGCGATAATAATTTTGAAAGTCTTGACTGTCGCTTTGTCCTTGCCAGTAATATTCCAATTCTGCTTGAGTAATGGTCAACTTAATTATAGTCACCTTTTCCTTAACTTCTACCGTCAGGACGCTAAAAACCCCTTGATTTGTCCGAAAATTATATCCTTGTTCTTGATGTTCTTGAGTTTTGGGTGAGAATTTTAATACGGGCTTACTGGCATAAGAGCGAATTTCTAGGTTTTCCTTGTTTGGTAAAACTAACACAACTCCATCACTGTTGTCTGGGTTTCTTAATTCTTGCCAAGTATGGGGGTAGGGAAACTCAAAACCATAACGATCATTTTTATATGTCTTCCATGTCACATCTTTAACCTGGAAATCATTAGCATTACACCCCCAAACCATCAAGCATGAGCCAAGACTTAAAGTAGTAGCATATAGTATCTTTTGGACATAAGTTACACCCATAACAAAATAACTTGTCGAAAAGGACAACAGAAAAGAGACAGGGGAAATAAATTTGCCTATAAACCTATATTACCATGTTAATGTCAGGACTTACGCAAAATATCTCTCAAAACCTCTTTCCTTCGTGATCTTCGCTCCTATCCCTGACGGGACGCTCCGCGAACGTGGTTCATTAGTTCGTAACTTGTGGGTAAGTTCTAGATTTTTTTTGGAAATAATTTTTGATCTAATTAAAGATTTAGCAATCAAACTATAGAGTATTTATTATTACCTTAATTTACTATGTAAATCCTGAACAATGACTATTTATTAAGAAATGTAACAAAATAGCCATTAAAACGGCTTACCATCTTGACAACCAAGAAAAGAACAGATAGAGTGATATACATACCCGGGTAAGACCACTAGAAAGTGATATGCAAACTAAGCAAAAGGTTACGCTATATTTGTCGCCAGAATTGCACAGAAGACTGAAAATTCGTTCTGCTGTTGACTCAGAACCGATGTCAGACATGGCAGAACGAGCGCTTAATTTCTACCTGACGAACTCAGAAGTAGTAGAAGAATTAGAAGCGTCTTCTTATGGGCGAACCCATCGGCTTTATTCCTGTCCTACTTGTGAAACTTCACTGGTGTTACGGAATGGAGAACTAGTGGATTTGGGTAATCCAGCGGGAATAATAGGTGAAGAATGTTTACCTATTGACAACAGAGAAAAAGATCAAACCCATCCTAAGAGTGAGGAAGAATTAGTCCCTTGCTAGATAGGAATTGTTAATGATTAATTCATAGTATGGCTTCAGGCCAGGCTACCGTTATTAGTGCTGTCTCTATAAGGTCTCAAGTAGGTCGATAGTATGAAAGAAGAGCTCAATATTTTAATTCAAGCTCAATACCCTTTAATCTACCTTGTGACCTCCGAGGAAGAACGGGCAGAGCAGGCAATTTTTAAAGTCTCTCAAGAGTTAAAGCCCCAAAGGCGAGTATATGTGTGGACAGTAACTCACGGTATCGTGGAGTACGGTCAACCTCGCAGTACAACCCAACACAATACTGTTTCTCCCGAAGCAGCAATTGATTGGATAATTCGTCAAAAAGAACCCAGTATATTTATTCTTAAAGATTTACATCCCTTTATTGATGCGCCAGCAACAACTAGATCGCTCCGGGACGCGATCGCTAGTTTTAAAGGAACGCAAAAGAACATTATCTTAATGTCCCCTGTGCAACAAGTTCCCATCGAACTAGAAAAAGAAGTTGTTGTTTTAGATTTTCAATTGCCTGACATGGCTGAGTTAAATAAAGTTTTAACCGCCCATCAAGAGCAAAATCGGGGGCGACGGCTGACAACCGAGGCGCGAGAAAGGCTTCTGCGAGCCGCTTTGGGTCTAACCAAAGATGAAGCTGAGAAAGTATACCGCAAAGCACAGGTAACAACGGGGCAATTGACAGAAAATGAAGTTAATATAGTCCTGTCCGAGAAAAAACAACTCATCCGCCGTAACGGTATCTTGGAGTACCTCGAAGAAGATGAAACCATTGATGCTGTGGGTGGTTTGGAAGAGTTGAAAACCTGGCTCACCCAACGCTCCAACGCCTTTACAGAAAGAGCGAGAGAATATGGTTTGCCCCAACCTAAAGGAATGTTAATTCTCGGTGTTCCCGGTTGTGGTAAGTCACTAATTGCTAAAACTACCTCCCGTTTATGGGGTTTACCAATTCTGAGATTAGATATGGGGCGGGTCTACGACGGCTCAATGGTGGGTCGCAGTGAAGCTAACCTGCGGAACGCCCTGAAAACGGCAGAATCAATTTCCCCCACGATTCTGTTTATTGACGAATTGGATAAATCCTTTGCGGGTAGCGGTGGTTCTGGCGATTCCGATGGGGGGACATCAAACAGAATTTTTGGCTCTTTCCTCACCTGGATGCAAGAAAAGAAATCTCCAGTTTTCGTAATGGCCACTGCTAACCGTGTAGAACGCCTACCTGGAGAGTTTTTGAGGAAAGGTCGTTTTGATGAAATTTTCTTTGTGGATCTGCCCACACCGGAAGAACGTCAGGATATCTTCGGTATTCACCTGACCAAACGCCGGGAAGATATTGCTAGATTTGATTTAGGACAACTAGCAAAAATGTCCGATGGCTTTTCGGGGGCAGAAATTGAACAAGCGGTCGTGGCGGCTATGTATGAAGCCTTCGCCCAAGATCGGGAGTTCACCCAATTAGATATTATTGCTGCATTGAAGTCTACTTTGCCGCTGTCACGAACGATGCAAGAACAGGTCACAGCTTTAAGAGACTGGGCCAGACAGCGTGCTAGACCCGCAGCCTCCTCTGTTGCTGAATATCAGCGCATGGAGTTTTAAAAGCTTTCCTCTGCTATATCAGGGGGAAAGGTTAGTCACAAGACTAACAGTTAGAAAAAAGCCGTTCCCAAATCATGCGGCTTCGCTGAAAAAAAAGAACCGTTGTCGTTTTTCTCATCAATCTTCTTATTGGAGGAAACCCAAATGTCTCACTTTAGCACTCTGCGTACCAAGATCACCGATGCCGAAATTCTCAAATCTTCTTTGCGCGACTTGGGTATCAGTGTCAAAACTGAAGCTGATGTTCGCGGTTATAATGGTCAACGTCTCCGCTCCGACATCGTTGCTGTATTGGAAGGCGAGTACGATTTAGGTTGGTCTCGTAACAGTGACGGTTCTTTTGACCTCATTGCTGACCTTTGGGGTGTTGCTAAGAAGCACAACCAGACTGAGTTAATCAACTCTATTAATCAAAAATATGCCGTTAACAAGACTTTGGCTGAAGTAAAACAGCGCGGTCTGCAAAACGCTAACGTTAAGTTGGTATTGCAGTAACAATTTCTCTAGCGCGTTCCCAAAGTGAAACGGGTTAACCTTCTAATCAGCGGTTAGCCCGCTTTTTTTTGTCTGAATCAGGATTATGTTGTAAATAAATAGCATAAAATATAAACTAGGGGTGTGGTAATGAGAAATGCCGAAGAAAATAAAAGAACTGAAGGGAATAGTAGCAAAAGTTGGGTATCTCCTTCAAGCAGGTAGAGGTAAAGGAAGTCATACTTACTGGAAGCATCCTTTATTACCGGAAGAACCATTAACCATACCGGGAAAAGATGGAGATGATGCTCCGTTATATTTAGAAAAAAACATTCAACGGGTGCTGAAAAAACTTGAAGAATTGAACAAGCAAGAAAATCAAGAAGGTGAAGAATGACTTATCATTACAGTATGGTGATTCAATGGTCTCAAGAGGATCAACTTTTTTTAGTTCACTTACCTGAATTTCCCTGGCAGGAGTTTCATACTCATGGTAGAACTTATGAAGAAGCTGCGAGAAATGGTCAGGAAGTGATTGAAACTTTTGTGGAGATGCTGACTCAAGAGAATAAAGCATTACCAGAACCTAGAATGCTTCCTACACAACCGTTGCAAGTTGCCTAGTTTAAGTTTCGGCAATTATAGCAAATCTTTGGCTTTACATCCGCGTAATATCGGTTCTCCATCTTTTATGGGAATACTGCTTGATTTAATAGTAGAGGCAGTTATTTTGGTTTTGAGATATTCAAGATAGTCGAGGGTTTTTTCCAGAATAGGTTCTGGTGCGTTTTCAATTGACGCAATGAGTTTTTCTTTAATGGTGGTCATGGGGGGTACTAGGGAAGTATAGAAATAAAAACTTTCTGGCAGTAAAATGTAGTAATTATTAAAACTTAATTCAAACCTAATTTACTGTTAAAACTGTCAATAATTATATTATATTATCTGATCTAGATTTACTCCAAATATACTCAAATATGGGTAACTAACAGTATAATATGTCTAATATTCGACTCATGAGACTTAGGTAACAAAGACTACTTTATGAAAATTGATACAGAAGCGATCGCTACGGTAGACAAAGTTGAATGTGAGATGATTGAAAATTAACATCCTGTAAACCCTAAAATCCTGGATATCCTGATTCAGACAAATGATTGATTATGAATGCACGTTTTCACGCCATGTAAAAATCTAAATTCTAATAGGCTTTAATTGCTCTTTTTACTTCTTTACCTGTAAATTCTAATTCAGATAAATTTATGACTCGTAAAAAAATATTATCAGAAAATCAATCCTACACATTTCGATCTTACTTTGAAATGCCCTATGAACCTGATGAAATACTAGCAGAATTGGGCTATTCGTTAATAAGAAAACATCTTACTTTACCACGAAGCGATCGCCATTTACAAAGACTAGAAGAATTAAAACAACGAATTGAAGAATCTTTACCTTTAGTAAGTTTGAGTAGTGAAACAGCAAGACGAGAAACCCTAGTAGCACCAACATTATTAGAAGTTGCTCGCTATTGTCAATGTCAAGTGAGAATTGAATACCCATTGTCTGTAAATAACTGGTTAAAGGGTAATTTAGATTATTTTCTCAAACATAATCCTAGTTTATTGGTAGTTGAAGCTAAAAATGATGATTTAACACGAGGTTTTACACAACTTGCTGTAGAATTAATTGCTATTTCTCAAGTAGAAGAAGGAGATGTTTTTTATGGATGTGTTACCATTGGTGATGCTTGGCGTTTTGGAATATTAGAAAAAATCAATCAGCAAATTTTTCAGGACATTTCCTTATATCGCATTCCTGATGATTTAGAAGATCTAATGAGAATTTTGGTAGGAATTTTGGCATAAACTAAATTTTCTAAGTTTACCCAATGAATTTGTTAAGACTCACATTAGCTGTTGTTTATGGTGGTCATTAAATGTTTAAGTCCCATTAGGGGTTGAGTATTAGTTTCATGCAGGAAAGAGAGTTTAAGAGATATTTTGTGTAAGTCCGGTTCTAATTCAAATCTTCTAATTTAATTCTCGGATCAGCAGCTTTTAAAATTAAGTCAGCGATTAAATTACCAATAATTAACAATACTGCACTCATGACCAAACTGGCCATGACTAAATATTGATCTTTGGCTAAAACTGCTTGTAGGGTTAATTTTCCTAAACCTGGCCAATTGAAGAAATATTCTGTAATAAATGCACCACTTAACAAACCCGCTAATTCAAAGCCCAGTAACGTAATTAATGGGTTAATAGCATTTCGCAAAGCATGGACATAAATAACGCGATTTTCTGGAAGTCCTTTAGCGCGAGCAGTTTGAATATAGTCTTGACGTAAAACATCCAATAATTGACCACGCATAATGCGTTGTAAACCAGCAAAACTGGTAACACTCAAAGCAATTAATGGTAAAATCGAATGCCAAGCAATATCAAAAATTTTACCTAACCATGTTAGTTCCGCATGATCAATACTAGTCATATTACCCACAGGAAAAAGCGGGGTAGTCAGTTGAGCAAAAAAGAGCAAAAATAAGACAGTGATAAAACTGGGAATACCTTGACCAGCATAACTGAGTACCTGCAAAACCTGGTCAGTAAGACGATTTTGTTTGACAGCAGCGAGAATACCCAAAGGAATTGCGATCGCCCAGGTTATAATCAGGGAAGCGATCGCTAAAAATAAAGTTGCTGGTACTCGTTCCCATAACAGCGATGATACAGAACGTTGATAAACAAAACTCGTGCCAAAATCGCCTTTAGTCACAATTTGCTTTAACCAAAACCCAAACTGTTCTGGCCAAGACTTATCTAAACCAAATTGTCTTGTAATTTCCTCAATCCTTTCCGGTGAAATTTTCGGATTTTGCCGCAGAGTATCTACATAATTTCCCGGAGATAACTTCATAATAAAAAACGACAAAGCCGACGCTAAAAAAATCGTTAATAGTGCTTGTAAAAGCCGTTTGATTATATAAATAAAAGTCTCACTAGTAACTAGCTTAACCAGCCAGTCTCGACTCGTTTCCAGGGAAATTTTTGTATTAGTCATTGGTCATGAGTCAGTTGTCAACTGTTAATTATGTTTTGTTAATATTTTTGTTAATATTCAACTAGTGAGATAATCGGGACATCAGGTAAGTTTTTCCGACCTTGTAAATCCCGTAGTTCGATAATAAACCCAAAGCCGACAAGTTCGCAGTCAATTTTTTGTACTAATTTTGCCGTTGCACTTGCAGTTCCTCCAGTAGCAATCAAATCATCCACAATCAAAACCTTGCTACCCGGCTGTAAAGCATCCTGATGTACTTCCAGGGTATCTGTACCATACTCTAATTGATATTCAATAGCGTGAACTGCTGCTGGTAACTTGCCTTTTTTGCGAACGGGAACAAAACCAGCACCCAATTTATAGGCCACAGGCGCGCCGAAAATAAATCCCCGCGACTCCATACCGATAATGTAGTCTACCTGAATTTCAATTTCTGAGCATTTTTGTGCTAAAAAGTCAATAGTATAACGCAATCCCTCTGGATCGCTTAATAGAGTAGTGACATCTCGAAATAAAATCCCCGGCTTAGGAAAATCTGGTATATCACGAATTAGCGATTTTAAATCCATATTTGAGAACACTCTTTTGTGAGAGAAAAATTTTCCTGAAGATCAAGAAATATCTTACCCTATAATGTCATACCCTGGATACTAGTAAAGCCGTGAAGTCAAAAGTCAAGAGTCAAGAGTCAAGAGTCAAGAGTCAAGAGTCAAGAGTCAAGAGTCAAGAGTCAAGAGTCAAGAGTCAAGAGTCAAGAGTCAATAACTTGATTGGAAACCCATAAGGTATTTTATAGAATGAATGTCGCAGCTAATCTTAAACCTGTAAACATAAATAGCCCCCAAAATTCCCAGGGAATACATGAGATTTTGGATACTTTACCAGATCCAGCCATCCATGGACAGGTATGTCCACGGAAAACTAGAACAGAAATAGATCTAATGTTACTAGCAATTGAAGCCTTAGAACTGGGCGGTTCGGAAGCGATTTTGTCTTTAGCTGAAGAATTAGACCTGAAAGGAATTATCAAAAATCGGGTAAACTTATGGCGGATGAGAGCTTCTAACCCCATGCGGAAAGCGCATAGTCGCCGCCCTTTAGATATTTTAGAGGCTAAAGCCTTAGTAGTGATTGCTTGCTACATTGCTAGGCGGTTAACAGTTACCATCCGTCAACTACTAACTATATACCAACAATTAGACCAAAAGCAGATTCCCCTAGAACAAAATTTAAGATTAGCTAATTACCTAGAAAGGTTTAGAGCGCATTTTAAAAGTCGGATGAATTACCGTCGTTCCGGTGTAATAGCATTAAATTCTGATGATAAATTAGATGAACTAGCTATAAACCTATTAGGAAAATTACTATTTTGCACAGGTACAGCGGGAATGCAGCGGTACTGGATTTCTCTTTTTGATGGTGAAGTAGAGTAAAGAAAAGTCAATAACCCTACCCTAAAAAGGTAGTTAACTAGTTAATTATTTGCTAACTTTCGCCAACTAACGCTATGATTCTCTCATGGCATACATACCACTCGGAAAATGTTTAATTTAACGACATTGAGTCATTAAATTAAACGCGCTATCCCTCCCCTGGTTGCTTCGCACCAACCAGGAGTATCTCGCAGAAAACAAGATGAATATCCAACGTAAATATAGTTTGCCTAATTGTACCCTGCTCCTAGAAGGGTTAAGCGACATAACACGGACGGCTAACTTTCAAGAACTGCGTCCAGAACTATCTATACTGGTAAATGCAGAATGCTATTTATCCAGTCACACTCAACCCATAGTTGGGGGCAGGGAATTTTTTGAAAGTTTAGTTACAGCCGTCAGTAATTACGTCCAAGAGGTTTTAGCCCAAGAAGTTTTAAGTAAAATACCAGGATACCATAGTCAAAAATTTGACAATCAAAATCAGGAATCAGAGTTAGTAGAATTACAAAAAATAGACGGTAACAGTCACAGATTAATTGTGCATTCGGAAATCACACAAGACAACCTTGGAGGGAACACTAACGAAGGAAAACCCATTGAAATTATCCTGAACACAGTCCAATTATTTGATTTAGTTGAAGCTGTAGATCAGTTTTTTGCTGATAGCCAAACTTTACCAGAATTATGCTTAGAATTGCACCCAGTTACCCACAGCTATGGTGGTTCAAGTCAAATTTTCCGCAAACAAGCAATTCCAGCGACAGTAGGCATATCCAGTCTAGCCTTGGCCGCATTAGCCTGTTTCTTGATTCCTATCCCTCAAGTCCGTCCACCGGAAGTCAAACCAGAGGAACAGTCCAGCGCTACAATACCCACAACTGCACCTCAAGCATCAACCTCTGCCCCCCTTAATCCCCCCTTGCCAAAGGGGGAGGCAGCAACCCCCATAGCCACAGAAACGACTGCTCCTATTGTAGCTAAAGATTTAGAAGCACTTTTAAAGACTGTACCAGAGATCACAGATTCATCCCAATTACGGGCATTAAATCGCCAAGTTTATAATCAAATTAATCCAGCTTGGACAAATCGCTCAGAATTACCAGAGGATTTAGTTTATCGTTTAGGTGTCGCTGCTGATGGTAGTATTATTGGTTACAAATCTGTTAATCGGGCGGCCAGTGATGCAATAGAAAAAACACCACTGCCTAAACTGCTGTATAATCCTGCCAATGCAAAAGCCAATGAATCCATTGCTCAATTCAAAGTCGTCTTTACTCAAACAGGTATTTTACAAATTAGTCCTTGGGGAGGATACGCTAAAACACCCGAAGTAGTTGGCGAGAAAATTACTGAAACCAGTCAAATCAAAGATCTAAATCAAAAGTTGTATAGTACAATTCGTCAAAATTGGAGTAATCGTCCCACCTTCACCAGTGAATTAAAATATCGAGTCGCTGTGAATAAAGAAGGTGTTATCGCTGACTATGAACCACTTAATCAAGTTGCTTTTGACCATTTTCGAGAAACACCTCTTCCCCAGCTATTTCAATCGGTTTATGGATCGAATGTAGCCGCACCGAACAACAAAGAACCTCTTGCTCATTTTAAAGTAGTATTTACACCTAAAGGTGAATTAGAAGTAACTCCTTTCTCAGGATACAGATAAGTAGTCGTGCAAAATAAATTTCATATTCAGGAGAGGTGACAGGTTAGAGGTGACAGGTTAGAGGTGACAGGTTAGAGGTGACAGGTTAGAGGTGAGAGGTGACAGGTGACAGGTGACAGGTGAGAGGTGAGAGGTGACAGGTGACAGGTTAGAGGTGACAGGTTAGAAGTGACAGGTGCTACGCCACGGGGACAGACGAGAGATACAGAGATTTCTTTCTATCGTTTTCGCAAATGTGCAATTAATTTTGCCCAGGTACTTAATTGTCGGTTGGGTTGTCTGTGGGGAAACAATCATCCCCCTGTTACCTAAACTCTACTTAGTAATTTTACCCATATAATTACCCCAAAGTTGTGCGGCTTGGGCGCTGCTACCAGATGTCGGGGAATTATTATCGTTTCCTAGCCAAATACCGGTAACAAGTTGACGACTGGGAATAAAGCCAATAAACCAGAGATCAACATTATCATTTGTTGTCCCGGTTTTACCTGCTTCCCCTAAACCAATAGCCGCGCTACGTCCTGTCCCATTACTAATTACCCCCTGCATTAAAGTAGTCATTTGATTGGCAACTGCTGGTTTTAGCACTTGTTTATTACCATCTGGATTTTGATCAAAAGAGTAAATAACACGACAGGTTTCTCTATCTTTGAGATTCTGACAGTCACTACTGTCCAAAATTCTACTAATAGCATGAGGAGGATTCCAGACCCCACGATTACCAATTGCCCCAAAAGCACCGGTCATTTCTAAAACATTAACTACACTTTGACCTAAGACCAAACCGGGTACTTGTTCAAGATTAGACCTCACACCCAAACGCTGGGCCATGTCCACCACTTTATTCAAGCCAATTTCCTTCGCTACCCGTAAAGCTATAGGATTTTCTGAAAGTGCCAAACCAGTAGCTATGTCTAAACTACCACCAGCGCCAGCCCGGCAGGGTTTATAGGTAAAGCCTTGCCAACGTAAGGGATTACAGGAATAACTTGTATAAGGAGAAATACCTTTTTCTAGGGCCGCAGCGTAGGCAAAAATTTTAAAAGTAGAACCGGGTTGTCGTTGGGCTTGTACAGCGCGATTAAACTGGCTTTTTCTGTAATCAGTCCCCCCCACCATAGCCACAATACTGCCAGTTTTCGAGTTCAGAGTTACCAACCCCCCTTGAGAAAAACCCAAATTTGAGCCGGCTTGAGAAATGGACTTTTTTAACTCGATTTCAGCCTGAGCTTGAATACCCGGATCTAATTGGGTTTCAATGATATAGTTACCTTCTCTGGCCGCAGCCGGACCGAGTTTTGATATCAGTTCTTGAAAGACATAATCATAAAAATATGGTGCAATGGTTTTAGCTTGTGTTTCGCAGACTTTAGGACTGATTTGCACCGTCGAACGGCGGGCCCGGTTAGCTTCTGCTTGGGTAATTTTACCCATTTCCAGCATTCGTTTCACGACTCGATTTCGATAATCAGCAGCTCCGAGTTTGCGCGGACCTGTTCCACAAAAATCAAAGGCATTGGGAGCGGGCAAAATTCCTACTAAAGTCGCTGCTTCTGCTAGAGTTAATTCCTTGGCTGATTTACTGAAATAATATTTAGCAGCATCCTCAAAACCTGAGGTATCTGCACCTAAAAATACCCGGTTTAAGTAAGTTAGTAAAATATCATCTTTGCTGTAAAACGTTTCTAATTTGAGGGAGACAACAACTTCTTTTAATTTGCGTTCTAAGGAATCTTGACTACCGACATATTCACGGAATAAACTGCGAGCTACTTGTTGGGTAACTGTACTCGCTCCTTGTTGAAAATCACCGCTACGACTGTTAATGAATACGGCTCGCAACACACCCAAAGGATCTACACCAAAGTGCCAATAATAACGACTATCCTCGGAAGCGACCACAGCAGCAGCCAAATAGGGTCCAAAGTCGGATAACTTTTTTAAATCTACGTGAGCGATATTCCGAGGTTCACGGAGTGGGGTTGAGCCATCACGAGCATAGACAACCACGGGAGCCCGTGTGGCTGTAGGTAAGGGTCTAACGGAAAATTTTAGCCATTCCGCACCTATAGCTAAAGCTGTCAACGCAGTGACACCAACAACACCATAAGCTGTCCACGTAGCAGCTTGCTGATGCCAAGGGGGTGGATCAATGTATTCCAGACGTACAGAAGCGGCTAGTTCGGGGGGACCCAAGGTAATTACATCACCATGGCGCATTTCCAGGGCATTTATCCGTCTTTTGCCAAGATATATGCCATTGGTGGAGTTTTCATCCTTGATGGTGAAAATGGGAGAGTTTTGGGTAGAATCCCGCGACAGTGAGAGATGAATTTGGCTGACAACTTGGTTACGGACGACGATATCACAGGATTTAGAACTACGTCCCAGAAGATAGCGATCGCCTAATAACGGATATTCTAAGGTTTGATTGACTCCGGCATCATAGACCAATAGTTTCGGTACTTTGGCATTGGGTTTGAGTGCCAACTTGGAAAAATCAACTCTAGCTTGAATGGTATTTACTGCTTGAGTCAGTTGACCAAGTAGAGTTTTTGGCTTTTGAGGAGATTGGGGTGAACTCATAAACAATTTTAGTGGCTTGGTGTTTTTTGCCATGAGGCAATTAACAGGCAGACAATTCCTACACTAATAAAAGAATCAGCCATATTAAATACGGCAAAATTAATTAACCGAAAATCGAGGAAGTCAACGACGTACCCCAATCTAAATCTATCAATACCATTGCCTATTGCTCCTCCTAAAATCAAACCATAACCCACTTGATCCCAAAAACTTAACAATGGTCCGCACAATGCAATGGTGATCAATATTAAACTTACACCTAAAGATAGCCAGCGTAACCACTCTACTTTGCCACTTAACAAACTAAAAGCTGCTCCTGTATTGGTAACATAAGTGAAATGAAATATATTCCGCAGTAATGGCAGTGTTTGTCCTAATTTAAAGGTTTGCACTACCCAGTATTTTGTTAGTTGATCTAATGAGAATGCCATAGAAGCAGCAATCCAGAAGTAGCGGTTTTTTATACCCATGATAAATTTTTCGGTTGTCTGTTGTCCGTTGTCCGTTGTTTTTCTTGATTGATGACTAATGACCAATAACCACTGACTAATAAAACATTATATGTCGTAGCACATAGGCTACTATGGTGACAGCACAAACAACTACTAGTTGTCCTGGTAGTGCAAAGCAAGAGTATTTAAGAATAGCCTGCATCAGAGATAGATTTTCTGTTGCTTTCCAGGGCAAAATATAACTGATAGTTAAATAAGCAATACCGCATAAGTGAACAGTTAATAAGCCACAAATACAACTAAAAGCTAGAGTTTCCAGTCGGGGTCTAGCTTTAAAAGCTAAATAACCACAAATCCAAGCTCCAGGAATAAAACCCAATAAATACCCAAACTGAGATAGTTTAACATAACCGATACCGCCTCCTTCTGCAAATACAGGTAATAAGGTTAATCCCATGACTAAATAGGCAATTTGTGAGAGCGCCCCAGAATTTTGACCTCCTAAACAACCTACCAGCAGCACTGCACCAATTTGATAGCTGACACTTAATGAAAGGGTTTGAATTCCGTGCTGACTCCAGTTCCAAGGAGAGGTAAGACCATAAGCTTCTAGGAAAGTACCACCCATTGTCAGGAGCAAGCCTATCATAGACCATAGTAGTTGATTCGATGCAGCAAACATTTATTCGGTGATAGGGTTGATTGACATGAGGGGAATAAATAGATTTTTTCGTTTCTTAACCGCTGGTTTACCTTTTATTGGTATGTTGGTAACGTTTATCTCAAACTTAACAAAAATTAACACTAATGCTATTACGTTCTGATGCAATCAAAAATCATCGCTTTACAGCTTCAATATCCATATTAGCACTAGCGTTCAGTCTATCTGCTTGCGGCCAAAACTCGTCAGAAAATAATAAAACCTCTAGTTCTGATAAACTAGACTTAGGGGGTAATGTGGAGTTAACGGGTGCTGGTGCTTCTTTTCCTTCACCACTGTATCAAACTTGGTTTGCGGAATTAAATAAAAAATATCCCAATTTAAAAGTTAACTATCAGTCGGTTGGTAGTGGCGCTGGTGTTGAACAGTTTACCAAAGGAACAGTAGATTTTGGTGCCAGTGATGTGGCCATGAAGGATGAAGAAATTCAGGAGATACCCGCAGATAAAGGTGTAATATTATTACCTGTTACTGCCGGGAGTATTGTCCTCGCTTATAATTTACCAGATGTTCCTCAACTCAAACTACCACGAACAGTTTATACTGATATTTTACTAGGTAAAATCAAATCTTGGGATGATCCGGCGATCGCTAAAGCCAATCCTGGTGCTAAATTACCAAAAGAGGCAATTAAAGTCATTTATCGTGCTGACGGTAGCGGTACTACAGGTGTTTTTACCAAACATCTTAGCGCCATTAGTCCAGAATGGAAAACTCAAGTAGGTGACGGGAAAAGTGTAAAATGGCCTGTAGGCATTGGCGCGAAAGGAAATGAAGGTGTTACCGCTCAAATTCTCCAAACTCCTGCTTCCATTGGTTATATTGAATATAGCTACGCTAAACAAAGTAATCTCAAATTTGCATCTTTAGAAAATAAAGCCAAACAGTTTGTTTCCCCTTCTGAAGAGTCAGCATCAAAAACCTTAGCATCTGTGACTTTACCAGAGAATCTTCGCGTTTTTATTTCTGACCCAGAAGGTGCAGATTCTTACCCAATTGTTACTTACACTTGGATTCTGGCATATAAAAAATATACTGATGCTAACAAAGCTAAAGCCGTAGAAGCAACTATTGAGTATGCTTTAACAGATGGACAAAAGTTAGCGGCTGAGTTAGGGTATGTTCCTTTACCAGTAAATGTAATTGCCAAAGTGGCGGCAGCAGCTGATAAAATTAGTTCTGACTATAAAATTTCTGTTGGTGCTAATTCTCAACCTGGCAAGTAAGCAAAAATTTAATTTTAGCATACTTGATTTTCGGCATTATTCCTCATTTAAGTCTTACAATCCTGATTTTTTAACTAAACCGTGTTGGTTTTTAGGAGACTTAATTTTTTGGTATTATTCCCGATTTAACTCTTACAATCCGTATTCATGGCTACAAATTTTTTAGAAACTGCCTTGGCAGCAAAAAAGCGCTCTGAAATGGACAGAAATCTAGATCGGAGCTTTATTTGGTTAACTCGGATTTTTGCTCTGGCAATTGCTGCTACTTTATTATGGATTGCTTTACAAGTTGCCATTGCTGCTTGGCCTGCTATCCAAAAATTCGGGATTAATTTCCTAATGGGCAGTAGTTGGAATCCTGTTAATAATGAGTATGGGGTACTACCTGCTATTTACGGAACTCTGATGAGTTCTTTGATTGGACTAATTTTAGCAGTTCCTATTGGTGTGGGAACGGCGATTTTATTGAGTGAGGATTTTCTTCCTTCTCAAGTAAGATTGGTACTAGTATTTTTAGTAGAACTGCTGGCCGCTATTCCTAGTGTTGTTTATGGAGTCTGGGGAATTTTTGTTTTAATCCCAATTTTAACTAATTTGGGTAAATGGCTGCATAATTATCTCGGTTGGCTACCAATTTTTAGTTCCTCCCCCACAGGTCCTGGAATGCTACCCGCCGGGGTAATCTTAGCAATTATGACTTTACCAATCATTACTGCTATTTCTCGTGATGCTTTAATTTCTGTACCTTCTAGTTTACGTCAAGCGGCGCTAGGAATTGGTGCAACCCGTTGGGAAACCATTTTTCAGGTTATTATCCCTGCGGCTTTTTCTGGTATTGTCAGTGCGGTAATGTTGGCTCTGGGTAGAGCTATGGGTGAAACCATGGCTGTAACAATGTTAATCGGCAATGCCAATAATATCAATATCTCTTTTTTAGCACCATCTAATACCATTTCTTCTCTACTAGCAAATCAGTTTGCTGAAGCTAGTGGCTTACAAGTTTCTGCTTTAATGTATGCAGCTTTAGTTCTATTTATATTGACGCTAATAGTCAATATTCTAGCAGAGTTTATTGTAACGCGCGTACAAAGACTATAAATTTAATATTCAATATTCGGCTCTCCGACTTCTTAAAGAAGTTGGGTATATATCTGGAATCTGTCTTGTACAATACAGTAATAGGTTAGATTATGACTTCTTCTTTTCCGCAAAGAAGCCTGACTCGTTCCCCTTTGTCTTCTCGGACATTATTTAATACGGTGATGACTGTATTAGCTTTTATATGTGGAATATTGGCACTTATTCCTTTGTTAGCAGTGCTTTATTATGTGATAATTAGAGGATTTAGTAGCTTAAATTTAAGTGTTTTCACTCAACTACCACCAGCCCCTTTTGCCAAAAATGGCGGGTTTGGTAATGCTATTTTGGGAACACTTTTAATGGTAGGTATTGGGGCTATAATTAGTGTTCCTTTTGGTGTATTGGCGGCAATTTATTTAACTGAGTTTAGTTCCCCAAAATTTGCTAAGTGGATACGTTTTACTACTAATGTCCTCAGTGGTGTTCCCTCGATTATTGCTGGGGTGTTTGCCTATGGAATTGTTGTTTTAACCTTGGTTAAGCTGAATTTAGGCTCTTACTCAGCTTTGGGAGGTGGATTTGCCTTAGCAATTTTGATGCTACCTATTATCGTTAGAACTACTGATGAAGCTTTGCAGTTAGTACCTCAAGATCTACGCCAAGCGTCCGTAGGACTAGGTGCAACTAATTTCCAAACTGTGTCACAGGTGGTATTACCTACTGCTTTACCTGCTATTGTAACTGGTTGTACATTGTCTATAGCTCGCGCTGCTGGAGAAACAGCACCATTGATATTTACGGCTCTTTTCTCTTCTTTTTGGCCAGATAGCATTCTCAAACCTACAGCTTCTCTAGCAGTTCTAGTGTACAACTTTGCTACTTCTCCTTACCAAAGTTGGCAATCTTTAGCTTGGGCGGCTTCTTTAATACTAGTATTAATGGTGTTAATTACTAGTATTATTGCTCGTTGGGTGACTAGAAACAAGATCTAAACTCATCTCGAACCACTCCTTAATCAAGTATTTATGGTAACAAAAATTAGCACAATGAATAGAGCTAAAACGGTTTTAAGCACAGAAAACCTAAATATTTATTATGGCAACTTCTTGGCTGTACAAAATGTTTGGCTAGATATTCCTAAAAATCGGGTAACGGCTTTTATTGGACCTTCCGGTTGTGGTAAAAGTACATTATTGCGATGTTATAATCGTCTGAATGATTTAATTGAATCATTTCGAGCTGAAGGTAAGATTTATTTCTATGATCAAAACCTCTATGCACCAAATATTGACCCTGTAGAGGTACGGAGACGCATTGGTATGGTGTTTCAAAGACCAAATCCATTTCCAAAGTCAATTTACGAAAATATTGCCTTTGGTGCGAGAATTAATGGCTATAGGGGTGATATGAATGAGTTGGTGGAACGGAGTTTGCGACAAGCGGCTTTATGGGATGAAGTTAAGGACAAATTGCGACAAAATGGTTTATCTTTATCTGGTGGACAACAACAACGTTTATGTATTGCCAGAGCGATCGCAGTGCAACCAGAAGTTATACTTATGGATGAACCATGTTCTGCACTTGACCCTATTTCTACTGCACGGGTTGAAGAACTGATTCACGAACTCAAGGAACAATATACCATCGTTATTGTTACCCACAATATGCAGCAAGCAGCACGAGTTTCCGATAAGACAGCATTTTTTAACGTTAAAGCTTCTGAAAAAGGTGGTCGCACAGGTTATTTAGTGGAATATGAAGCTACAGAATTAATTTTCAATCATCCACAACAAGAAGATACGAAAGCCTACATTAGTGGTAGATTTGGTTAGTGCTAGATTTGGCGTTACTGAGTGAAAGTATAAATTATGTTTTCTTCTGTTGTTTCCTTCAATCTCCAATTCAGCAATGTTCTAGATTTGATTAGTGGGTGAGGAGGGAATCGAACCCGCAACCAATTGATTAAGAGTCAACTGCTCTACCGTTGAGCTACTCACCCGCTGATAAAACCATGATATCAGACTTTTGAGTTTCGCGCTAGTGTTGCAGCTAAAAAACTGGCAGCAACTGAAAACAGCGGAAATTGGATGATCAAAGCGGTTTGATCTATTTGGAATTTAAAATTCAGGATTTTTGATCTATTCTTGAATTACTACTGGTGTTCCTAGATTAGCCCAATTAAATAACCGTTTAGCCTGATTAAATGCCAGATTAACACAACCATGGCTTACCGGTGTACCAAACTTATTGTGCCAATATGCTCCATGAATAGCATAGCCATTTTGATAATACATAGTATAGGGAACATTGGCAATATCATATCCCCTACCACGCATCCGAGTTTTTTTAAACTTGCTTTGAATCTTAAATATACCAGTACGAGTAGGTGTAGATTGTTTTCCCGAAGAAATAGTTGCTTTATATACAGGTTTATCCCCTTCCCACGCAATCAGACGTTGTTGGGAAAGATTAATTTGAATCCAACGCTGATGAGATTTTTTCAGTTTTTGAACAATTGTAGGAACTTTCTGTGGTGGAGATTTTGCCCACATTTCGTCAGCAGTATAATCAAATATAGTAGTATAAGCTACTGTACCCACCAATAATATTTTTAATAGATGTATCCTGTGAAAATAAATCAAACCTTTCATAGTGAATACCCTGATAGACAATTGGCTAAAATTCGTTCAAGAACTTTGATTCTAATTCAGTCTATTTGTTTTTATTTTACCACTAATTTAACTTCTGGATAACTTCTGGATGAGTGCTTTTGCTTGTTCGGTAATCTCATGCCAATTTTCCTCTAATATCCATTTTTTTGGGAATAATTCCCCACTTAAGCCTACAGCTATGGCCCCAACCTTTAAAAAATCTTCAGCATTTTCTAAGGTTACACCTCCGGTAGGAATTAAGGGAATATGTCCCAGGGGTCCTTGTAAACTTTTGATGTAATTACTTCCCCCCACTGCTTGGACGGGAAACACTTTCACACAAGTAGCGCCATAATTCCAAGCGGTAATAATTTCCGTCGGTGTCAATGCACCGGGAATTATCGGTATATTTGCCGCTACTGCGGTTTTAATCATCACGGGATCAGTATGGGGACTAAAGAGAAATTGACACCCACAAGCGATCGCCTCTTGTAATTGCTGGACGTTAAATAAAGTACCAGTACCAATCAGACAGCCCGGTAATTCAGTGCGGAGTTGGGAAATTAACTCAGGTGCGCGATCGCTATTCCAGGTAATTTCAATTAGTCTCATACCCCCAGATGCTACCGCTAAAGCCATTTTTTTACCCCAGTCCATTTTTGGGGCGCGAACTACAGCGATCGCTCGGTGTATCTTTAATTGTGATAACCAAATTTGATTAAGCATTTTCACTATATATATAGTAGTAAATAGAGATGTTCTTCTTTCTGTAATTTACACTTCATGAATTTCAGGAGCAGTAAGTAAAAAGTCTCATTAATGGTAAAATAACTAAAGTAGCATTAATAAATAAGTTTAATTGACAATGAATCGCATTTTTTGGATTACTGCTTTAATTGCCTTTATTAACTCCTTGAGTTTTACAATTTTAATCCCCATTATTTATCTTTATGGTAAACAATTTGGTTTAAATGATTTCCAAACTAGTTTATTGTTTTCTACCTACTCTATCGCTCAATTTTTTGCCACTCCTGTAATTGGTAAACTCTCTGATAGATTTGGACGTAAACCATTATTAATAATTAGTTTAGCAGGAACAGTAATTGCTAACACCATAGCCGGTACTGCCACAACAGCAATCTTACTATTTTTCGCCAGATTTTTAGATGGGATTACCGGGGGAAATGTTGCCGTTGCCCAAGCAGTGATTTCTGATGTCACCATGCAAAAAAATCGCGCTCAAGCCTTTGGAATTTATGGGGCAGCCATGGGATTAGGCTTTATTATCGGTCCAGTTATGAGTTTATTAGCACAACAAATTTCTTTAGGAACAGCATTTTTAGTCTCTGGTGCAGTTGCTATGATAGCCATGTTAATGACCATATTCTTGTTACCAGAAACCTTAGAAAACAAATCTCCAAAGTTTAGTAATATTTTGGATTTAGGATTGGAAAATTTAATTAAAGGGTTTGCTATGCCAGGAGTGGGCATTTTACTATTAATTAACTTTTTGACTGGGACAACATTTACCATGTTTACCTATGCCTTTCAACCCTATTTTATTCAAGTTCTACATCAAAATAATCAATCTTTAACCCTCCTATTTCTAGTATTTGGCACTTTAGCAGTAATTATGCAAACTTGGGGAATATCGGTTCTCCGTCCTAAATTTAATGTGGTTAAGATATTATTTTTAGGTTTATTCGTTCGCAGTTTATCATTTGTCTTAATGCCTCTTTGGCCTAGTATCACCTATTTTGTCATAATTAGCATATTATTTGCTTTGTTTAATGCCCTCGTCCAACCTATGATTAGTACATTAATTTCTCTTAATGCTAAACCACAAGATCAGGGAACTGTTTTAGGATTAAACGCATCTTATTTAAGTATTTCTAATGGTATTGGTCCAGTGATAGCCGGTATGATGGTTAAACAATCCCAACCAGTGACCTATGGCTATCCTTTATACATAGCAGGTATTTTGACCTTTGTGGTTTTAGCCTTAGCAATAGCTACACGCAAAAGATACAGCACTGCTATTTAATGGGTGAAATATAACTGTTTAACTCAGATTAAAGCACGATTTAATGAAAACAAATGTTAAATAAACTTAAATAATTGTCAACCAAAATTTATTCATATCCTTGAAAACAATTGTCAAGTCAAGGTTTTTACTTATATTCTGGAAAATGTTACTGCTTACAGCATCTTGTCAAGAATACTACCTTTGTGTAATATGAATTATTGGTTGTAAAAATACTTTTTACAACGAGTTTCCTCACTCGTCAACTCAACATTACCACAATAACTACAACTACACCGGGTAAAAATATGCTGTTTTTTTTGAAGTTGATTGATTATTTATTAGTCGCAGTTGCGATCGCATCATTTGCTATTATTTATTTTGATTCTAGCAATCAAGAATATGTAATCGCTGCCTCCGTTGCTTTAACTCTTGCTATTGGTTTGTTTATCTTCAATAGACAATCAGTAAATAGCGCCAAAAAGAAAGCAGAAAAAAATCAAATGTCAAAAAAAGCTAAACTTTATACATCTTTGTTAAGCAAAGATACTCAATTAGACCATAACACAGTTTTGCCAGCACGAGCTAAAGCTTTAGAATATAGTCAAGAATTGATTGACGATTATAAAAGTTCTAGGGATCTTAACAGAACTTTATACTACGTTTTGCAAATTTCTACTGTAATTCTCTCAGGTGTGACACCAATTTTAGTTCTAGTTGATAAATTAGAAGCAGGACAGCCGTGGTTAAAATGGCTACCTGTTATCTGTCCAGCAGTTGCTTCCATTGTGGCTAGTGTCGTCACATCATTTCCCTTTGAAAAAAATTGGATGGCGGCTAACACAGCGGTGGAATTGTTAGAATCTGAACAGGAAAAGTTTATTTTAGGAATCACTCCAGCCTATCGTTGTTATGATATTCCAGAAGAGGATAAACAACAACAAAAAATTAGTCAGGCTGTAGAACTATTTATTAATCAAGTGAATAGCATTCACTTGCCGCAAGTACAACAAAAAACTGATTCAGACCCCGCAAATACAGAAAAACAAGACGCACCAAAACCAGAAGAAGCAACTACAGAAAAAAAGTAGCCCCATAGTCGGGACTAATTGGGTGCAGAATCTGCACCCAAATGTCAGATATTCCTGACATTGCGGTTTATAGTCAAAAAATAGGTAGAATGGTGATACATACTCTCCAAAAGAGAGCCAACCTACCAGTGATCTGATTAACTGCAACTTTGTATGAATTTAAATAGCCAGTCTGCCAATTCTTGTGATACATCTTCCCAGCGCTTGGCAGACATTGTGGGAACAATGATCGCTCTGATAACTCTGATTTTACCAGTATTTATCATTGCCCACTACTCTTCACCCAATGTTGAAAACAATCAGCCCTCTTTAACCTATAACTTATCTAACACTGGAGATTAAATACAAATAGCAGACATCTGTCAAGTAATAATACTTGTTTTTTAGCACAGAAAAAACTTAACAAGAATTAACGTTTCACGGAATTTACAACAGTTAACCAGGAATTTTGAGGAAAAGATCCACAATGCCTTAAAATTTGACACTGGGAGCAAAAATATCTGCTGCCCCTGTTCACTGTTAATATAGGAGTTTTATTGTGGATTTATCTCTTATTCCTGCCCAACCCAAACCAGGTGTACTTAACGTCTTAATTGAAATTGCTGGTGGGAGTAAAAATAAATATGAATACGATAAGGATTTACAAGCATTTGCCTTAGATCGCGTTCTCTATTCTTCGGTAAAGTATCCTTATGACTATGGTTTTATCCCTAACACCTTGGCAGACGATGGCGATCCTTTAGATGGTATGGTGATCATGGATGAGCCAACTTTCCCCGGTTGCATCATTGCTGCTAGACCAATTGGTTTTTTAGAAATGATTGATGGTGGTGATCGTGATGAAAAAATTCTTTGTGTTCCCGTCAAAGATCCACGCTATGCTCATGTAAAGTCCCTCAAAGATGTATCCCCCCACAAATTAGAGGAAATTGCGGAATTTTTCCGTAGTTACAAGAATTTGGAAAAAAAGGTAACACAAATTCTCGGTTGGCAAGATGTGGAAAAAGTAGCCCCCTTAGTAGAAAAGTTTATTCAGGCTGCTCAAGGAGTAATCTAGTATTTCCCATGCAAGTGAGGTACAAGAAGTCATAATTAAACGCAAGTACCTCATGAGACAAGGATTCGCTATATAATGGGTAATGGTAATATCAATTACTAATTACCCCCTAAATCAATAATTGTGGAATCATTCTGGTTGCAAAAAAAAATTTTTAATCCCAATGCAGCGTACTTTCTTGTTAGCAAAAATTCATAACTGTACCCTCACAGGAGCAAATATTAATTATGTGGGTAGTATCAGCATTGACGAAATTCTCTTAGAAAAAGCTGGTATCTTTCCCTATGAGCAAGTACAAGTAGTGAATATTGCTAATGGTGAGCGTTTTACTACTTATGCTATACCTGCGGTAGCTAATTCAGGAGCTATAGAATTAAATGGAGCAGCAGCACGTTTAGGTGTAGTAGGCGATCGCTTGATTATTATGACTTATGGCCAGTTTACCATAGAAGAGTTAGAATGTTACTCTCCTACTGTTGTGATTGTGGATGCAAAAAACCAGTTATTAGAAGTGCGAAATTATGCTGCTGGGGAAGCGAGGGAAGAGGTGTAGGTCCTGTTGTTATTTGAGGTAATGTGTAAACCATTCCCTTGCTAAATGTGCTACAGCCGCCAATTTACCTGGTTCTGCAAATAAATGTGTAGCCCCAGGAACAATCTCCAACCGTTTGATTGAGTGTAACTGTGCCATTGCATCCTCATTAATCGCTATTACAGGCAGATCATCACCACCAACAATCAACAATGTTGGCGCTTTGACTTGAGGTAATGCTGAACCACCTAGGTCAGGTCGTCCACCACGAGAAACAATAGCCTTCACAACTTCTCCCCGTTTTGCAGCAGCCACAAGAGCCGCACCCGCACCCGTACTAGCACCAAAGTAACCTATCTTGAGTTGTTGGGTATCTGGGTTCTGTAGCAGCCAGTCCGTAGCTCCAACTAAGCGAGATGCTAACAAACCAATATCAAAGCGTAAATGTCTTGTCCGCAGGTCAATTTCTTCCTCTTCCAGAGTCAGCAAATCAAGTAATAAAGTTGCCAGTCCTGCTTGTTGTAATACCTCAGCAACATAACGATTACGGGGACTGTAACGACTGCTACCACTACCATGGGCAAATAAAACTATCCCGACAGCACCATGGGGGATCACCAAATTACCCTCTAGGTTCACATCACCTGTGATCACTGATACTAGTTGTTCCTGTGGGTCCTGTATGAATGTTCTATCCATAACCAATAAATCAAGAATTACTTGTGCTATTAACCCGATAATTCCTTTTTAATAATTCCCATAATTTTATACATCCATCTTTAATCAGTTGACAGGTGATAGGTGACAGGTGATAGGTGATAGGTGACAGGTGATAGGTGACAGTTGACAGGTGACAGGGAACAGGGAACAGGGAACAGGGAACAGGGAACAAAACGCAAAAAATTTGCTTTTCAAGTATTGACAAAGGATTTTAAAAATGTTATCCTCATATTGATAAGGAAGAAATATCGTAAATTATTTATAGTAGGGTGTGTTAGCGACAGCGTAACGCACCATTAGTATAGACTTTGGGTATAGCATAGCGATAGCGAAGCGCTGCTGCAAGCAGTTCGGCATATAATAGCGTAACGCACCATTTTAAATCATTGACATCATCAGAAAATCCCCCTCCTCATCCTGTACATCCTTTCATCCTGGATATCCTGATTCTGACAAAATTGACAAAGGATTTTAAATATGTTATTATTATCTTGATAAGGAAGAACTATCTTAAGGAGTGCGGAGTACAGAGTTAGAAAGTGGGGAGTATGAAGAAGAGGATGAAGAAGATAACCCCGCACCCCGCACCCTCATCAGAAAATCCCCATCTTCATCCTGTAAATCCTTTCATCCTGGATATCCTGATTCTGACAAATGTAAAAGCATAAATGTTACCAGAGTATATAGTAACCCACCATCTTTAATCATCATCAAAAAATCCCCATCTTCATCCTGTACATCCTTTCATCCTGGATATCCTGATTCTGACAAATGTAAAAGCATGAATGTTACCAGAGTATATAGTAACCCACCATCTTTAATCATCATCAAAAAATCCCCATCTTCATCCTGTACATCCTTTCATCCTGGATATCCTGATTCTGACAAATGTAAAAGCATAAATGTTACCAGAGTATATAGTAACGCACCATATTAAATCATCA
>NZ_JACJPZ010000079.1:0-13669 GCF_014696335.1 Dolichospermum sp. FACHB-1250 | reverse complement strand
AAATTCGGGATATTATCCTTCTCAAAACTATTTGTATTAGTTTACATCCTGTAAATCCTTAAATCCTGGATATCCTGATTCTGACAATAATCTTGCTAAAATTGCAGATACTGATTTAATAACTTGGTTAAATCAAGAAGATCATCAATAATCGTGATTTTTGGGTTGGTTTTTCTCAACCCAAATAAAAATATTAGAGCAAGTTTAACTTGAGTGAGGTACTTCTTATGCGGGCAAGATGCCCGCACCACAAGAGTTTTATTATTAATGTCTGTTTATGCGGGCAAGATGCCCGCACCACAAGAGTTTTCTCATTAATGTCTGTTTATGCGGGCAAGATGCCCGCACCACAAGAGTTTTATTATTAATGTCTGTAATTTATAATACTAGTAACTGTCGTATACCTTAAATAAAAATAGAACGGAGGGCGCAGAACCTGCGCCCCTAGAGTTAAAAATCAACCCCCCGCTTCAATTCCACGCCTTCATTTGCGTAATGTTTATGACAATAAACCTCAGAATGAATACTGGCTAAATCAAAATAAGCCGGTTGATTTTGACAGCGACCGGTAATAATCACTTCTGTGTCGCGGGGTTTACGTAACAATGCTTGGACAATGGGATCAACAGGTAATAATTCTAAATCCACAGTGGGATTGAGTTCATCGAGAATAATAGTTTTATACACACCAGAAGCGATCGCCATTTTAGCAATTTCCCAACCTCTCTCCGCCTCTATATAGTCTAATTCTTGACGCGAATTACGCCAAACAATGGCATCCCGTCCACAACGTTGATGATCTACTACTTCTGGATAAGATTGCTGTAAAGCGGCTATAGCTGCATCTTCAGTATAGCCACTACCACCTTTTAACCACTGCATAATCAATACACGGTTAGAACCAGGATGATTGATACCTCTGCCAATAGCTTGTAAAGCTTTACCCAAGGCACTGGTAGATTTACCCTTTCCTGCACCTGTATAAATTTCAATGCCTTCAATAAACAGTTCTGCGGCCGTGGGGTGGTGGTGAGGTTTCATTTCCGAATGTAAGTCTGCAATATCTAATAATGGTTGTGGAGCAGCGCGTCCAGTCGTAATGATTTCTAATTCTTGGGGTTTAGATTTTAAAACATTTATGACCTCATTCACGCATAGCAAACCTAAATCTAAAACCGGGTTAATTTCATCTAGAACTACAACCGAGTATAAACCAGAAGCGATCGCACCTTTAGCTACATCCCAACCCCGTGTAGCCTCTGTGCGATCAAAAGGTGTAATTTGATCATGTCCGAAAAATTCGGCTCTTCCCGTGCGAACCTGGTCAATTAAATGGGGAAACCCGCGCTGTAAAGCCGCTATCGCTCCATCCTCATCATAATCCCGTTCTGGGCCCTTTAAAAACCGCAATAGTAACACCCGGCTAGAATCACTGGGTGTATTAATTCCCAAACCAATCGAGCGCAAAACCACCCCTAAAGCCGCTTGGGACTTACCTTTGCCCAAACCATCATAGACGTGAATTTGACCCGTAAGCCGCTCAGAACGCACTTGCGCTGTGCGAATACCGATACCGTTCCTTGTCATCTTTTGAAAAGCTATAAAGTGGTAATTCCTTATCTTAACGAAACCAGACTGAGGATGTGCGGTTTTTTGTTTACGTATTTAAATTAAAAGAATGTATTAATACTATCAAAATAAAAATCTTGATATACTCAGATCATAAATACCAAAACATGAGATAATTGCCCATTGTTAGTATTTTTTACAAGCAAAAAATCAGGTTTATCAACTCAGGTGGGTTTCGTCTGTGTAAACGCGGATTATAACCGCCCAAATGCTTCTAACTTAAACTTTTAACAAATATGTCCGACGAATTATCATTACCCATAATTTTGCCAATTGGGGCAATATTTTTTGAAACATTATTCTTACTGGCAGCCATTCCCCTAGAAGCTTCCGTTCTTAATAAATGGCTGAAGTTTGATAAGAAGACTAGCATTTTTTATGCAATTACCATTAATGTTTTTTCTAGTGTAATTGGCTGGATTATCTTTTTTGTGATCGAACCAATATTACCTACTACTATCAAATCAGAACTGATTAATTATGTATTTTTTAATAAGCTAAAAGATACTAGTATCAGTTCCCTGATAATTTTATTATCATTCACTATTTTTTTAGCGACTTTTATAGTTAAGTTCTTAATCATGAAAATGCTGATAATTGTGATGGATGAAGGTGGAACAAAAACAGAAACGGGAATCATTTCTTCACAACAAAGAGCAATTTATATGAATATAGCTAAATTGCAAAATACTAATTTAGTAATTACAACATTAATAGCTAATTCACTGAGTTATAGTGCCATAACCATCATCTTATTAATTCGCTCTCTGTATTCTGGAAGATGATCAATATTAATCACTTTATTAATTAGAGGTAATCCAATGGACTCATTATTTAAGGAAATACTGGGCATATTTCAATTTATTAAAGGTTTACTCGCAGGAGTGCAAAAATTTCTGACACCAGCGAAAGCATACTCGTGGCAGACATTTATTTATTTGAGTGTTTTTTCTTGGGGAATATCATATTTTGCTGTAGGATCTGTCAAAGATATTATTGCCTTTTGTGGTTGGCTATTTTTGTTAGCAGGAACAGCTTGGTATACCACCGATGATCCTTTAAGATTTCCCGGAACTTTTATGCCAGTCGGGGCAATAATTACAGGGTTCTTAGTTAGCGTCTTTGCCTTTGGACATCAGGAGAATATATTAACAGCTAAAACTATAGTTATTTGGCCAACAATATCTGCAATTGTTACGGCCATACCTAACTTCTTTGAAGGTACGGGAGGAAGATCCGCAAAAGCGAAACTGCCCAAATTACAAGACCGCCAAAAAATAATAGTTTTGTTATCTTGGTGTATGTTAATTAGTTGTTGGTTGCAGTTTTACTTCGTTATAGATAAGTGGTTAAAAGACTATCCTAGTTTACGTGCAGACAACTTTCAGAAAAGTGCCTTTGTAATTAGACTAGAACCACCTGCAAAAAAACCAAAAAATGGTGATCTGATTTTAAATAAAATTCAACCTTTAGTTAATCAAGAAATTGCCAATAAACCCTGGTCAGAAGTAGAAAAATGGTTACTAGAAGCTGATCAGCAGCTAAGGAATTTGGGGAAGAGAACAATTAATAATCACCTCAGTAAATCTCAAGAAAAACAACTATGGAGTGTTGAACCTCGTGTAGTTAATATCAAATCTGGATATCAACTAGATATTTTGACTGTTTGGAATGGACCTAGTGCCAATGCCAAAGGATTTTACTGGAAAAAATCTTGTTTTATTCAACCGTCTCAATCGGGACAACAGACAGATAATAAAAATGCAGTTGCTAAGATTTCTTGCGATCGCACAAGTAAATTTTTCATTGGTTCTCCCCCACCAAAAAAGTAACAAGACTAACCCAAAATAGAACAAAAGCAATAACTTCTTCCCTGTTAAGAGTTCCCTTGTCATAACGACAATTTTTAACGCCAACCTACTTACCAATGGGGTTTATGGTTTACTTTTATGACTTACGATTTGACAATAAATAATCATTCCAGTCTGATTTCTCCTGATATTTATAATTACCAAGTTTCATCTGATCAGCCTTTGCAAATAGGAATCATGGCTTCAGGAAATGGCAGTAATTTTGAAGTAATTGCTCAAGCTATTGCTGATGGTAAAATCAACGCCAAAATTCAAGTTTTAATCTACAATAATCCTGATGCTAAAGCAGCAATCAGGGCTGAAAAATGGGGTGTAGAATCTGTACTATTGAATCATCGTGATTATAAAAATCGAGAAAAGTTTGATAGTAAAATAGTCCAAATATTACAGCAGTATGATGTGAAATTCGTGATTATGGCGGGATGGATGCGATTAGTTACACAAGTGTTAATTGATGCTTTTCCCCAGCGGATGATTAATATTCATCCCAGTTTATTACCGAGTTTTAAGGGTGTACAAGCTGTGGAACAGGCTTTAGCAGCCAGAGTGAAAATCACTGGCTGTACTGTACATCTTGTTTCTTTAGAAGTTGACAGTGGAGAGATTTTAATCCAAGCGGCTGTTCCTGTTCTCCCAGAGGATACACCAGAAACTCTACACGCTAGAATTCAAGTGCAGGAACATCGGATTTTACCAATGGCCATTACTCTTTTAGATCCTACATTCTGCACTCAGCCATATTACAATCAGTAATTAGTGGCAGGAAAATGTATAGCAGGAGTCCCCAAATTTGGAGTTAGGAATTAGCGCGATGAGTTTAAAAGCAGTTCTATTTGATTTTAATGGTGTCATCATTAAAGATAGACAAATCCATATTCAACTAATAGATGAGATTCTCCTGGGGGAAAATCTCCAACTTCAACGAGTGCAAGAACGTCAAGCTTTTTTAGGGTTCGGCCATCGCGCTTACTTGCAAAACCTGCTGAAAAATCGTGGTCGGGTAGTCACAGAAGTTTATATGACTCAATTACTTACCCGCAAAGCTCAAGGTTATATTCTAGAATTGGAAAAGTTAGAAAAATTGCCTTTGTATCCCGGAATTGAAGACGTAATTTTTCAAATTCGTGACCATGATCTCAAATTGGGGTTAGTCAGTGATACTTTATCTTTAGAAGTAGAAACGGTGTTGACATCTGCTAAATTAACTGAATACTTTCCCGTGATTGTATCAGGGGATGATATCAACAGTCATAAACCTAACCCGGAAGGATATTTATTAGCAGTGGAACGGATGAATCAAGTATATCCAGAATTAAATCTACAACCTCACGAATGTTTAGTGATTGAACATACCCCAGTAGGTATTCAAGCAGCCAAAAAAGCCCAAATGCAGGTGGTAGGTGTAGCGAATACTTACCCGTTCCATATGTTGCAACGTCAAGCTAATTGGACAATTGATTATTTGATTGATTTGGATTTACAGCAGGTACAGGAAGTTTTTTTAAAAAAAGATGGGCAATTTATTGTTTCTGAATGCTAGAATAGAGTATGTGTATTAGAGATAAGAACTCATAAGCACGAATAAGGGGAATTAGCTCAGTTGGTAGAGTGCTGCGATCGCACCGCAGAGGTCAGGGGTTCGAGTCTCCTATTCTCCATTTGTTGTTGTCGAATAACAAATTATTTAAAATCAGCTAAATCTAACTCTAAAAAAATACTAGGGCGTTGTCGCCGATTTTTCATTAGCAAATCCAAACGAGTGTTAAAAATGCGTTGAAGTACAGGAATAGTTTGGGCTACTTCTGTTTGTGCTTTAAAGGATTTTTAAACGGTTATACTTCCATTCATTAGACGCGGTAGAAGTCTTAGTTAAGAAACATCCGCACCCAAGGCTATCCTAATTACCCAAAATATCATTAAAAAGGCGATCGCTAACCAATCGGCCATTTTTAACGTTAATTCTTGCCATTTAACCTGATGTTCATTAGGACTAGTAAAACCCCTAACCATCATCGCATTTGCCATTTGTTCAGCCCGCAAAAGCAGATTTTTTAATAGTCTCTCAGTCACAATTAACCAAACTTTTGCTCCTCTTTTTAATCCTAACTTTTTCCAATTAATTGCCCTAGTCATAACGGAACGAACTAAGTTTTGGATTTCTTCTAAAACCAGGGGAATAAACCGCAAAGATAAGGTTAGAGTGAGGGTGATTTCTGTAACTGGAATATTCAATCTTCTTAAAGGCTGCATTAAACTTTCCATTCCCGAAGTAATTTCTTCTGGTGAGGTTGTAAGCAAATATAAATTAGTGCTGTAGATTAATGTAAAAACTATTGTACTCAAACTAATTGCTAAATCCCAAGAACGGTGACTTACTTTCACAAATCCCTGGTGAAATAACACATAGCTATACTGTTTATTATTATCTGCTATTGTCGGGGTAATTTGGGTTTTTTTATCAGTGCTTGGTTGCGTGAGAATTTGCTCATTTCCAGGTAAACGGGACTGATAATTTATACCTAATCCATCGGGACTAATCGCGCCAATAGCTAATACCATAAATGATAATACCAGCAGCCAGCCCATTTGTTGTCGCCATACTCTGAGCGGAATTTTAGCAAACACAGTAAAAAGAATTAGCAGTAATACCAGCAATACCCGCCAATAATTATTAGCGAAAACATAGCTACTTAGAAAGCTCAATAACCAAATTAACTTAACTCGCGGGTCGAGTTTATGTAACCAAGTTTGCGGTTCTTCTAAGTAAAGTCCGATGGGTAGCGATCGCAGTAAATCCATATTTTTGTCATTGGTCAGTTGTCATTTGTCAGTTGTCAACGGCATCAAGTCCAGGAAGATGACCAACTGACAATAGTTATTTATTTTACACGAGTAGCTCGATTCGGACCACCAATTTCCATTTCTCGAACTTTCTTACTGCGCCAAAATAGACGAATGGGTGTCCCTTGAAAGCCCAACTGTTTACGGAATTGTCGTTCGATATAGCGGCGATAATTCTCATTAAAGCGTGTAGCATCATTTACAAACAAAGCAATAGAAGGAGGCTGACTACTCACCTGAGTCCCATAATATATTTTACCCTGACGACCGCCCCGGGAAGTCGGTGGTGAATGCCAACTGATAGCATCTTCTAGCACTTCATTAATTACCGATGTACTTACGCGGCGTTTATGTGATTCAGCGGCTTCATTGACCAATTCTAAAATCTTTTCTACTCTTAATCCCGTAACTGCACTCACAAAAATAGTATCTGCCCATTCAGTAAAATGTAAGCGTGACTCTAAATCTTTTTCATGGTCATAGATAGTATAAGAGTCTTTTTCGACAGCATCCCACTTATTAACAACAATAACACAAGCGCGACCTTCTTCTAAAACGCGCCCAGCTAATTTTTGATCTTGTTCGGTTACACCATCTATGGCATCAATCACTAACAAAACCACATCAGCCCGACGAATAGCTTTGAATGCGCGGTTAATACTGAAAAATTCCGTCCCGTATTCTATATGTTTCTTTTTGCGAATACCAGCGGTATCAATCAACCTGTAAGTCTGTCCACCTCTCTCAACTATCGTATCAATTGTATCTCTAGTTGTTCCAGAAATAGGACTGACAATAGCTCTATTTTCACCGACAAAAGCATTTAGTAAACTGGATTTGCCCACATTGGGTCGGCCGATAATAGCGACTT
This sequence comes from Dolichospermum sp. FACHB-1250, assembly GCF_014696335.1. Lineage (NCBI taxonomy): Bacteria > Bacillati > Cyanobacteriota > Cyanophyceae > Nostocales > Aphanizomenonaceae > Dolichospermum > Dolichospermum sp. FACHB-1250. The sequence continues at coordinate 6,457 of NZ_JACJPZ010000079.1, read as the reverse complement.
TAATTTCAGGATTTTCCTCTACTTCTGTTGCATAAGGAATGTGATTCATTAACTCATCGAGAATTTCCCCCGTACCACTACCATGAATAGCGGAAATGGGGAAAGGTTCACCTAGTCCTAATTCCCAAAATTCAGCGGCTTGAATCACTCCTTGATCTGGGGATTCGCATTTATTCACGGCCAATAATACGGGTACTGGTTGCTGACGTAACCATTCGGAAATTTCTTCATCTGCGGGCATTAGACCTGCTTGCCCATCAACTACGAAAATCGCGGCAGAGGCTTCTGCAAGAGCCGTTAAAGCCTGTTGGCGAATTAAAGGTAGAAATTCGGTGTCATCGTTAAAAACTAAGCCGCCTGTGTCCACTACCACAAATTCCCGATCATTCCAAAATGCTGGACGATAAGTGCGATCGCGTGTTACACCTGGTTCATCGTGGACTATTGCTGTTTGATCTCCAGCAAGACGATTTACAAAGGTAGATTTGCCCACATTTGGGCGGCCGATAATTGCAACAATTGGCAATGGCATAAACTAGAGTTCTTTAGTGCTGAGTGTGTAGGTGTGCTGAGTTTTGTCTCTACGTTCTTCACCCAGCACTGTTTTAGAGAACTATTTATTGTATCATGGTTTTTGATAATTAGGAGTTTTTGAAAAAGTTGTTTGTTAGAAATAATTAAATTTGTTTGTGAAATCGGATATTATAGATAGATAAATCCCTGAATTTTTAGAGAAATCAGGGATCTAAATATCAGGATATTTAACTAGATTTCATTCAGAAATTGAAGCAACTGGATCTTCAATTTCAGAGGATACACTAGGTAATTCTAAACAATATCCAGCCCCATAGACGGTTTTAATGTAGCGTGGATGACGAGGATCGGGTTCAAGTTTGGTTCTCAAATGACGAATATGCACGCGAATAGTCTCAATATCATCATCAGGATCATAACCCCAAACTTCTCTGAGGATTTCACTAGGGGAAACGGTTTGTCCGTGACGTTGTAGCAAGCAGTGGAGTAACTCAAATTCTAAATGAGTCAATTTCACTGTTGTTTTGAACCAGATAGCCTCAAATCTTTCAGGAACAAGGGTAAGAGATCCATAGTTGAGAATTTCACTATGTTTTGCTGCTTGGGGAATTCTGTCAGTGCGTCGCAATAAAGCCCGTATCCGTGCTAATAATTCCTCTACCTCAAACGGTTTGGTAAGGTAGTCATCCGCACCAGCATTAAACCCTTCTACCTTATTTTGAGTTTGGCTTAAAGCAGTCAACATCAATACAGGAATCTCAGCAGTGCGTTCATCCCGACGTAAGCGTTGACAAACTGTAAACCCATCTACTTTGGGTAACATCAGATCAAGCATAATTAAGTCCGGTTGTAGCTGGAGAGCCAGCGCTTGACCTTTGATACCATCTTCGGCTTGACTAACATCGTAGCCCGCCATTTCCAAGTTGACGGCAACAAGTTCTGAAATCGCTAGGTCATCATCTATGACAAGAATCCTGGGCATTCTTAAAAATTATAACTACTTTATTTAAGGATAATTGACGTTCCCCTCACTACTAAAAGTTCGCTGTGCTAATTCTGGTAGAAAGTTGAGGGACTTTTGAGATCATCAAGCAAACCGTAAACTTTTGTTTTCCTTGATATATAAAAAGATTACCATCTTAATTATAAAAAATATGTTAAATCTAATATAAATATTAAAATCAGATCATTGTCAAATTCATTATCCTATTCTTATGTATAAGTACGAATATTTACCGCCATATTTTTTGCAAAATGGCATGACCATGACAACTTATACAGCTTTGTGGGCTAGTCGTGATTGGGAGAGTAAAACTACTCATCCAGAACCAGGATATCACGAAGTCATCTTCACAGGTGGACAAGGTGTGCCAATTTTTGGTAAGGTTGCTATTCCCCCAAATGCCCATAGTACAATTATTGGCACTTATGGTATTACTGGAGAATTAGACCAACAATGGTTTTTGCAAATTTTGGGACGCAAGGCTTACGCCCAAGGTTATGCTGTAGTATTATTTGATTGGCGGGCGCATGGTAAAACCGCAGAATTATCGCCAACATTGACTTCAGACGGTTTGTATGAGGGGGAAGATTTTGTCAGAATTGCGGAAACGTCCGCAAAAATGGGTTGTCCTCCGCAATTTTGGTTCATAGGCTATTCTTTGGGGGGACAATTGGCCTTATGGGGAGTGAAAGCCGCAGCAGATTTAGCACCCAAAGATATTGATCTTGCTGGTGGGGCGGTGATTTGTCCGAGTTTAGATTCCTGTCGATCACTGACTTATTTAGTTACGCACCCATTCGGTAAATATATTGAATCTCGCATTGCTAAAGAATTAAAAAAACTAGCTTGGAAAATCCATGCTGCTTATCCTGAATCTATTAAGCCTGAAGCTATTCATAGGGCTAATAGCATTTGGGCATTTGACGAAGAACTCGTTATTGAAGGTTTGGGTTTCCCTAGCGTCACTGATTATTATCAAGCCAGCAGTGGGTTAGAATTGTTACCTAAACTATCAAAACCAACCTTAATTCTATATGCTGCTGATGACCCCTTATTTGATCCTGCTATTATTCCTGATTTAGAAACCGCTGCTAGGAAAAATCCCGATATAGATTTATTACTCACTCGTTACGGTGGCCATGTTGGTTATGTGAGTAGCAAAAGATGTCAAAATCAATATCAAGATCCTGATCAATGGTGGGCTTGGAATCGCGTTTTACAGTGGATAGAAATAAAACGTCACCAAAAAATTGAACAGGTTTCTCTGGAAAAAAGTAACTCTTGCGTCTCTTTTATGGTGATTGAGGATTGATTATCACAAAACTCTTACGGGACAAAGGTGATAAACAATTATCCCCATATTTTCAGTGAAATGCGGACACAATAAGGCTTTCAATGATTTTGACCCAGGTTTTCCATAAAATGTCCGCAAGAACCATTTTTTCCCTATTCCCTGATCCTTCCTGTTCCCTTCTCTCAACTTCTCGGTTTAGCATAACAAGTACCGAATAACCAAAAAAGTAAAGTTTAATTATTAAGAACTGTGTTTAATTGTAATTGGCTACCTGCACCTAAAAACTTAAATTTGTCATTACATAATGTGCATCTTTGGCGCATTAATTTAAATCAGTCGGAATCACAATTACAAGATTTTTGGGAAACTTTATCTAGTGATGAAATTGCTCGCGCCCAAAGGTTTTATTTTGCTGAACATCGGCAAAGATTTATCGCTGGACGTGGCGCTCTCCGCGCCATTTTAGGGCGATATTTAGCTATTGACCCCAAACAAGTGGAATTTGAATATCAACCCCGTGGTAAGCCTTTTTTAGCAGCTAAATTTGCCAATCAAAGATTATTCTTTAATTTATCTCATTCCCAAAATTTAGCTTTGTGTGGTGTAAGTTATCAAAATCTTGGTGTAGATTTAGAATGTATTCGCACTATGCCAGATTTAGAAAGTCTGGCCAAACGGTTTTTTTCTGCTGAAGAATATGAACATCTGCGGTTAGTTTCTTCTGAAGAACAAAAACAAATATTTTTCCGTTATTGGACTTGCAAAGAAGCTTATGTAAAAGCGACAGGAGATGGTTTAGTCAAGTTAGAAGAAATTAAAATATCTTTAACAAACAATCAACCAAGTAGATTACTTGTATCAGGAGATTGGAATTTAAGGGAATTAACACCAACAGATAATTTTGCGGCCGCAGTTGTCGTTGCGGGGAGGAATATTAATTTACATTGTTGGGAATATTCACCTTTTGTGGACTATTAAATGGGTTTCCTGTCTCATAACTGAAGTCGCTTAAAAGCGACTGGAATTAGCAGTAATTTTGTTTTGAGGGGAAATTCGGCCAAGGTAAACTAAGATTTAGTTTGGGTAGAGTCATGACTAAACTTTCTGAAAAACTTATGTTTACTGTGGCCTGACTAATTGATGAATTTAACTCATACCAAATGATTACTTTTTCAGCAACCCTTAATTAATCATCTCAACTCCAGTAGAAAAATCACAGTTTAGACATTATTCAGATGCTAATAATTCCCGAATTATCCGAGTTACAGCTTTTTGAGTGACGCGATTAGCAATTTGTTGGCCTAAACGCTGCACTCCTGGATTAACAATGATTTGGGCTAATTGTGGGGCTATTTTAGTAGCATCAAAACCTTTAGTTTCTCGCAGAATACCAGCAATGCGTTTAATATATTCTAAGGTTTGTTGTTGTTCAACTGTTGCTGATGGGATTTGATTTACTGCTGTTAATCCTACCCTTTCTCGGAGTATATAGGTGAAGTTATGTAAAGCATTTTTACTAACAGCATCTACACTATTGAAAAATTCATCAACTAATCTATCACGAATAAATGAACCGCGTTCTGAAGAAAGAAATTCTACTCCTTGATTGAGGACTAAGTTAAGATCATATTCTTGGTTACTGCGGGCATTTTTTAACAAGTTTTCCAAACGATTCCAGCGGAATTTACCATCTTTAAAAAGTAACTCTTTTAATGATGTTCTTAACTCATCTGCTGGATCTGTTAATAACCGTTTAGCAACATAAGGATAGGCTTCGCTGAGAACTTTGAAGTTGGGATCTATATAAATTGCAATTCCTTCTAAAGTGACAAGAGAACGAATAATTAAAGCGTAATAAGGTGGAACACGGAAAGGATATTCATACATTAAAGCCGATAAATCATCGGTAATACTTTTAATATTCAAATCCGCTACACTTGCACCTTCCGCGTTAGCAAATACCTTAGCAAAAGCCGGAACAATAGGGGTAAGGTCCGTTTCTGGAGTTAGAAATTCTAGCTTTACATAGTCTTTTGCTAAACTATCAAATTCTCGGTTAACGACGTGAACAATTGCCTCAATTAAACCATAACGTTGGGCTGGTTTAACTTCGCTCATCATCCCAAAATCAAGATAAGCTAATTTACCATCCATAGTAGCTAACAAGTTACCGGGGTGGGGGTCAGCATGGAAAAATCCATGTTCTAATAATTGACGCAAGGAACACTGGACACCAATTTCAATTAAATACCGCGCATTGATTCCCAAGGCCGCAATTTTTTCTGGTTGAGTTAATTTCAAACCGTTAATCCATTCCATCGTTAAAACCCGACGGTTGGTGTATTCCCAGTAAATTTTTGGTACATAAATATCCTTCATGTTACCATATAACTCAAAAAAGCGTTCGGCATTTTCCCCTTCATGAATGTAATCCATTTCTTCAAAAATGCGATCGCCCAATTCATCTAAAATCCCGACTAAATCACTACGTACCCGCTTGACTTTGCGCTGTACCCAACCAGCCAGATTTCGTAAAATATACAAATCTATAGTAATTCGTTCCCGTAAATCTGGACGCTGAACTTTAATCGCTACCTCTTCCCCAGTTTTCAATTTTCCTTTATATACCTGTCCCAAGGAAGCAGCCGCAATGGGTTGAGCAGACAATTCTGCATAAATTTCCGTCGGTGGCGCTCCTAGTTCTTCTTCTATAAACTGGTAAGCTATTTCATTAGGAAAAGCCGGTAATTGATCTTGCAGTTTAGTCAATTCTTCTAAATAAACTGGTGGGACTAAATCTGGCCTAGTAGATAAAGCCTGACCGATTTTAATGTAAGCCGGACCGAGTTTTGTTAATAATTTTCTGAGTTGAATGGCGCGACGTTGTTCATTTTTTACCAAAATTCCCCATTGCTTATCCCACCACAAGCCAAACACAAAGGAAATTGTTGGTTTAAGAACCGTCAAAATCCGCCCTAAAACTTGTAAAAATCGTCCACGATATTGTTCTTGTATTTCCACAGGATCATACAGCACTGTCTCTGGTTCAGTTCCTGTTGTCACTCGCGGCTTATGTCTCGGCCGTCTGGAGACTTCCGCTGACTTGATTACTAAAGTCTCTGCACTTTTTTCCGCTATGACTTCAATTACGGACAATTCGCCTCCGCGACTGTCCTCCTGACTTGTTCGAGAACTAGGGGGAAGTGTCTTAACCATCATGAAGAAGCCACCAGTTAAATCAACGTTGTTAAATATTGTAACAATATCTTGTCTTTTAGAAATATTTTTGTCAATTATTATCTTTCATGTTTTTGTCAGATACAGCATATTTTAACTTGATACATTACGATTAAGAACATTATGATAGTGGTTTTTTGCTCTTGTAGAGCAGCAGAGGAGGCCGAGAAAAGAGAAATATAGAGGGTTTTTATCTAAATTTGGGACTTTTTTATTTGCAAGTCTCTTCTTAAATTACAAGATTGATTAAATAATTTGCAGATTTTGTTATAGGGATATAAGTTATTTGTATGGGACTTTGACAAAAAAGAACTTTCTCAATAAAGGGGGGTTCATTCTCATGATTATTGAGAATTTTATCAATAATTTCACGAGTTTCGGTAATTTCA
>NZ_JACJPZ010000078.1:0-13910 GCF_014696335.1 Dolichospermum sp. FACHB-1250 | reverse complement strand
AATTTAGCAGGTAATTGGTACTTGTCTTTAGATGTGCGTAGCTGTTTGTCAATTTCAAATTTAGAAATACCCCAAGCCTTTAAAGAGCCGAACTCATTCCACAAGTCAGAGCGTAGTTGTCCTAAACGCAAAGCAATTAAATCAAGTTCGTTAGATTTCCAAGTATTTAGTTTTTTAGTCCCTAAAATGGCGATTCTGGTAACGGTTAACTGATTTTTAACTTTGAGTTTCATGGTCTAGACTGCACTACCTTCTATTAAATCACATGGGCTACTATTTGGCTCATAAATATTTTGTTCTTCGGCTATTTTTTCCCTAAGTCAGCCCCCTCAAGCGGTTGTCTTGGGGTGATAGTCGAATTGCTTATAAACTTGTTCTGGAGTTAGGTATTTCATCTTGGGTTTAAATACGATTAACCCCAATATACTACGTTATTTTGAGATTAAATCCCAAGACTGTTAAAACCTACCGTAATATGGGGTAAAATAGCAATTGCTGGGACTTAATAACGGAAATAGGTAAAAATGGGACGTATTTTTATTTCTGCTGCCCATGGTGGCATAGAATCCGGTAAAAATGATCCTGGAGCGATCGCTGGTGGGACGACGGAAGCAAAGGAAATGATTCTTTTGCGGGATTTGGTGGTGACAGAACTCCGCAGCCGTAATTTAGAAGTTTTAGCCGTTCCTGATGATTTAAGTGCCGCTAAAACTATAGTTTGGATTAATGCCCGCGCTAATGTCAAGGATGTGGCGCTAGAAATTCAAGCTAATGCTGCTAGTAGTCCCTCTGTCCGGGGCGCAAGTGTATTCTATATTGCCAAAAATCAGCAACGTCAACAAAATGCGGAACTATTATTGAAGGGACTTTTAGTCCGTGTCCCCCAATTACCGAGTCGCGGAGTTAAACCAGATACAGATAGCGGCTTGGGTAAGTTACAGTTTTGTCGTCAAACTACGATACCAGCTTTATTACTACAGGTTGGTTTTTTAAGCAGTCCTGAAGACCGCGCTTTGTTGCAAAGTCGTCGTCGTGATTTTGCTGTGGGAATTGCTGAGGGATTAGCTGCTTGGAATCAGGTAAATGATCCTAAACAAGCAACTCCTCAAACCAATTATAATAATATAAATATCAATATTAATGGACAAAATTACTCGGAACAAGGATTATTAATTAATGGTAATTCTTATATTCCCATTGATTTAGTAGATCGTTTACGGGTTGATGTTTCAAAGCTCTCTAATTTGCGCCGGATTACCTATCGTCAAATAGTTTACATCAAAGCAATTGAACTGCGAGAGTCTCATGTTTCCGTTGATTGGGATGGTGCTAACTGTGTTGTGAAATTACGCTCAATTTTACCAGTTTGTTTGGGACAAATTGAGCAAATTATCTCCAATGGTAATACATCAGAAGTACAGCTACAACTATTTCTAAAAAACAATAATGAAAGCGCTCTGATCCAGTTTCCTGATCTTCCTAAACTATATCGAGAAGAAGCAAATATTGAGGGAGTAAATTATGATATTGCTTTTTGCCAAATGTGTTTAGAAACTGGATTTTTGCGCTTTGGTACTGATATTAAACCCCAGCAAAATAACTTTGCTGGTTTAGGTGCTGTTGGTGGTGGGTCTCAAGGAGCTTCATTTCCTAGTGCGAGGATTGGTGTGAGAGCGCATATTCAACATTTGAAAGCTTATGCTAGTTTAGAACCTTTGGTACAGGAACAAGTAGACCCTAGATTTCGCTTTGTTACCAGAGGTGTTGCTCCGTCAATTAATCAATTATCGGGACGCTGGTCCGCAGATTTGGACTATGGAACTAAAATCACATCCATTATCCGTAGACTCTATGAATCAGCAAATATTTTGTAACATTGGTCATTAGTGACGTATCTTATACGTGGGTGCGTGACGCTGGCGTTAACACACCCTACTGTTCTGTTCCCTGTTCCCTGTTTCCTATTCCCTCTGATTAAGCGTTATAGTGCTATTAGTGATTATTAGGAACGACATTTGTGTTTCCCCTCTATGATGAAAATCCGACCCGAATTACCCCATATTTTACCTATGGGTTGATTGGAATGAATGTTCTAGTTTTTCTCCATGAAGTAAGTTTATCAAATACACAACTAGAACAGTTCTTCCAATTGTATGCTGTCATACCTCAACAATTAACTACTAACTGGAGTGGTGAATGGACAACCTTATTTACTTCTCAATTTTTACATGGAGGTTGGTGGCACTTAATATCAAATATGGTCTATCTTTGGGTTTTTGGTAATAATATTGAAGACCGTTTAGGACATTTAAAATATCTATTTTTTTATTTAACTTGCGGTGCATTGGCTGCTTTATGTCAATGGTTTATTGGTATCAACTCGATTATTCCTTCCTTGGGGGCAAGTGGAGCTATTTCTGGTGTTTTAGGTGCATATTTAATCTGGTTTCCTCGCGCCAGAATTACCACTTTAATCTTTTTAGGTTTTTTTATCACTACAATTAATGTTCCTGCATTGGTAATTATTGGGATTTTCTTTCTCCAAAATCTGATTTCTGGTTTTGCTAGTCTGCAAACAGCAGCTAACATGAGTGTAGAAACCGGGGGAGTTGCTTATTGGGCGCACCTTGGTGGTTTTATTGTGGGCATGATTTTTGCTGTTTGGCATAGGGAATAGTAATATATTAGTAGGGTGGGTCAGATATCAAAATCTGTTACTCAAACTCTTACTCTTCGCGCTTTTGCGTGAAAGAAATTCATGTTTTCTATTCCCGAATAGCACTACTAACCAAAATTACCGTACTATTAACACCTGAAGCTATTGCTTCAGGAATATTACCTTGAATTGCTTGTTGTAATAATCCCTCACGGGAAGCACCTAAAATCACAATATCAAAATCTTCAGCTTTGACTAACTCAATGACTCCAGCCGCCACAGAGTTAGCTTGTAAAGATGCGGCGACAATGGTACTATGTAAATTGCGGTGACGCATTAATTGACGGGTAGATTCTTCTAAAACCGTCATATCTGGTGTAAGTTCTCCAGGTTTCACCACCTGAGTTAAACGAATTTCTGTTTTATTTCCCAATGTGACTAAAGATGGTAATAATTTAATGGCTATGGGTGCATTTGGTCCCCCGGCCATGGGAATTAACCACCGTTTCAATTGCTCAAGGGAATGGAAATTATCACCTAATTTCACCAAAACAACATCACAGTTAGCTTGACGAATAATGGTATCTACCACATTACCAAAAATCCGTCCTGGGGTGGATGTATTTCCTTTCCAACCCATGAAAATTAAATCTATATGTCTTTCCTTGGTAGTTTCTAAAATTGCTTGGGCGACATCATGGGCGACACGAATTTGGGTATGAATGGGAATATGCTGTTTTTTGGCTAAACTTTCTGCTTGTCGGAGTAAGCGACGACTTTTTGTAGTGTTGACTGGGGTTTCTGTTGGGGAAATGTGACGAGATACCAAAATGATTTGTAAACATTCTATTTCATAATGGCGATCGCGGGCAATAGCCGCAGCCATTTCTAATAAAGTGACGGCGGTTTCTGGGTTAGCAATGGTGACTAATAATCTACCTCTGCCAATACTGGGGGATCTTGTTTGGTAAACTAAATAAGAAGGTTCTACTATAGGACTTCTCACCCCATTTTCCCCATTTAAATGTTCTGCTTCTGCACGAATAATATCAGCACGGGTAATAATCCCAATTAATTTTTTTCCTTCTACTACAGGTAAACGACTAATTTTATATCTATCTAATAAATAGAGAACATGACTGAGGCTATTTGTGGGTGTGACTGTCACTGGTTGAGGTGTCATAATCTCTTTTAAAAGAGTCTCATTTGGTGAGAGATGATTACGGATTTTCTGTAAATCTGTTTGGGAAATTAATCCTACTAATTTATTATTTTCTACCACAGGAAATCCCCGATGATGGGAACGAGAAAAAGCCTTAATCACCTCATCTCCTGTCATGTTTGCTTCTAAGGTTTCCACTATCCGCTGCATGACATCCTGGGCTGTTAATTGTGTTAATATGCCTTCATTTACATTATCTTTCTTAATAACAATGCCATTTAATTTTAACAGTTTATCATAAAGTGAACCGGGAAAAACTTTATCAGAAACTAAATAAGATGTTACAGATACCACCATTAAAGGTAATACTAAATTAAAATCTGTGGTCATTTCAAAAACAATGACAATTGCGGTTATGGGGACTTTGGAAACCGCACTAAAAAATCCCCCCATTCCTGCTAATGCGTAGGTGGTAGGTGAACCAATGCCAAATATTTGCAATTCACAGACACCAATAATATGCCCTAAACAAGAACCTAAAATTAAACTGGGGGCAAATATTCCTCCGGGCGCGCCTGAACCAAAGGCAATTAATGTTAAGATAAATTGGGCGATAAAGGCAATTCCTGCTACGGGAATATTTGCTTCACCAGTGATCATAAACTCTCGCAAACCTGTATTATCTCGAAAATGTTCAGGAAGTAAAGCAATAATCAAACCAGAAGCGAAACCAGCTAAAGCCACTCGTAAAGGTAAACTAATATGTAAACGGCGATAAATTTGAATACTAAAAATTAATCCCTTACTAAATAAAGCTGCTAATAAACCGATGAAAATTCCCAAAATTAATAAAATAGGAATTTCTAATAGGGAAAAAGTGCTAGAATGGTCAATTAGTTTTAAGTCTAATTGCAAACTACCGCCACCCAACCACCGGGAAATTACACCTCCAATAAAGGAAGCAATAATAGCCGTTCCTAAAGTTAAACCGGATAAATCTTGTAATAACTCTTCAATAATAAATAATACCCCTGCTAAAGGTGCATTAAAAGCCGCCGCTAAACCGGCCCCAGCACCCGCTGCTATCATTTGTCTCCGGTGGTCTGGGGAGGTGGGAACTAAACGACTCATTCCTGCTGCTAAACCTGCACCCACTTGGACTGTAGGACCTTGTCTTCCCAAGGTTAAGCCCGAACCCAAGGAAATCACGGCGCTAATTAACTTGACAAAAGCTACTCTCCATGATAATGTAATTGGTACATTAGCTAAAGCTGCCTTAACTTGGGGAATACCACTACCAGATGCCTCCGGCGCTAACCTTTGCACTAACCAACCGGAGAGAAAACCCAAACTAATACCAATAACTGGTAGAGCGATCAATGGTGGTAATATGTGGCTTGTATGTACCCTCCATGTTCCCAACCACCCTGAACCCTGTTTGAGTAATACCGCAGATAAAGCAGCCACTATCCCAATTATAGAGGCTTCTGCCATCGCTAAACCCTTTCTAGGTTGCCAAAAGTGGCGAAGGCGCTGGGTTAGCATTACCAGGGAAATCATAAATTTGGATTTTGAATTTTAAATTTTAAGTTTTAATTATATAGGGGTCGGGGACACTTTTTTAAGCATTATACAAATTAAATGCAGTATGGCTTAATCATACATAGGTTGGGTGGCGTTGTCGCTTCACCCAATCTATAAACTACAAACTCTTGTCCTAACTATTTTTCCCAGTAGTAGAAAGTCCTTCTACTATTAGGGATGGTGTATAACAAGAACCATTCCAATCTGCGTCCCCACCGAGTTCTAGCACTTGTTTGAGGGCTGTGTAAACATTTCCTGCTACCATCGTATCCTTGACCCGTCCAATTATTTGACCGTTTTTTACCCGATATCCTAAGTCAACATTAATAGAAAAATCACCAGATAGTCCGCTACAACTACCTAACATTTGATCGATAATTAAGCCATCATCCATCTTTCTAATCAAGTCTAATAGGGAAAGATTACCGGGTTGAATCAGGAAGTTAAATAGCCCAGGTGTGGGATAACTACTTAAACCAGGACGAAAACCATTACCAGTGCTACCGCTGTTTAATTTTTTTCCCGTAGTGCGATCGCTATAAAAATTCCGTAAAATTCCATTTTCGATAAATATTAATGACTGGGTAGGTTGACCTTCATCATCAAAGGGACAGCTATAGGGACCTGCTGCTGGGTTTTGGTAAAGGGTAAGGGTGGGTGCAATTACTGGTTTAGCTAACCTATCAACCCAGGGAGAAGATTTTTCTAGGATGTGTTTACCATTCAAAGCTGCTTGCACAGTTCCCCACAGCATATCTGCTGCTTTGGAAGTGAACAAGACAGGACAACGACCACTGGGACTAGAAATATTTTCTCTAGCCCAATTTAAGCGCTGTAAAATTTGACTGGCTACTTTCTGTGGGTTGAGTTGATTCCGTTGGGTTTGGCCATCAGCAACATTAAGAAAATCATCACCTCTGACCCATTCCGCTGACATATAGCAGCTAAGTGTGGTGTCAGTGTAATGAGAGTCTAAACCTTGGCTGTTGATCAGTCTGGTGTTTTCTATATCACACTCCCAGTCACTATGACAAAGAACATCTGGATAGACATCACGAATCAAAGCGATCGCCTCTTTACCCCAATTAATCAACATTTCGACGGATACAGATGTGCCTAAATCCGGGTAATATTGCCCGCTATGACTCCCTAATTCTACTGCTTCTGGTGGATTTAAGCGACTCAGTGCCAAAGATTTCTCCACCATAGTCTGGGGATCAACATCGCCATAAGCTACGGTCAAACCGGGACAACCATCCCGCCATAGCCGCAGGGCTGTACCTTCAGATTGACTGGTTTCTATTTGTTTGAGACGGTTGGCCTCAAAAAAAACCGGTCGAGAAAGCGATCTTGATTGGTACACCTCCGCCGCCTCAGCACCAGATTTGAAGGCAAGTTCTAGTAACTGTTCCGCTAGTGTATCTTGTAACAAATTTACAGAACCCATGTCCTTTTATGAATTATGGATTTTGGATATAAGCCGCTTAATCGTCGCTCCTGATTATCCCATTAGCGTGTCATCAAAAGTTACAGTTTTTTTATCTCCTTTCCTGTTCCCTTAGGGCAAATTGACTTCTTGTAACAGCCAAAATCCCTCAAAGGACTGGGCTTGAGCATCGGACTGGACTCCGATAAAATGGACTCCATTGGCTTGTTCTTTGGCTACAGCAAAGCCTTGTGCTTCCTTGAGGAGTTGAGGAGTGCGGATATTAGCCACAATCCAACTTTCCGTGGCCCCAGTTTCTAAAATCAATCTGTTGCCACTACTGGTATCAAATCGCAAATAAGCCATTTCTAAACCAGACATCCAAGCGGCTATTGGTAAAGCCCTGGGTGAGAAAATCAAAATCCCTGGAATGCGTGTTTCTGGGGACAATTGCGCCAATTCTAGGGGAAATGCTTCACCAAAGCCTATTTCCCAATCTGGCATATCAGTAAAATCACTCGCCTGTAATGTCACAAAATTCCATTGTTTCCCTTCTAAGGCATCTGGTAAACGCTGGGGTAAAGGTCTATCTAAACGCACCGAAGGATTAGTCACTCCCTGATATCCCGGTTGTTGGGGGTAAACTTCTGCCATGCGCTGCTGTATCCATTGATTAAGAACTAAGGTACGACGACTCGGTGCGGCGGGTATTCCCACGTCTTCGCAGGATTTTGTAATCATGTTATTCATTTGGCGACGGAAAAAGCGGATTTTGGTAGGTGCTGTACCCGCTTTCTCTATAGCTTCCTGTATTGCGGTCCGCAACCAACCAGAATTTACCTGGGTACTAGGGCAGTATTTAGCATAGCGAAATAGAGTATCTGTCGGTGTACCAATATCTACCGGACTTTCACAAACTAACATTTCCCAGACTTTTTTCTGGTTTTCGTCCAAAATTGGACGGGAGTAAAAATCAAGTTCCCAGTACATTTTTCTCTGGCTGCCCATGTTTTAATAGTAAAAATCTGATGATTTAAATATTTTGATTTTCTAACTTTACCAAGTTACAGGAGTATTGACGAGTTAAAGATGGTAATTGGTGATGTAATGCTTAATTTTTGTCTTTTGTTTTGATTTCATCCAGCTTATCACGGACTGTCTGTATATCTTGCCACATTAGCCATTTAGGCGCTCCCTGTTCCCGCGAAGGGTTACGCAATAAGTAGGAGGGATGAAAAATCGGCATACATAAACGTCCTTCCCATTCTAGCCATTGACCACGAATTTTGGTAATAGGTCGTTTGTCGCCAATTACACTTTTAACTGAAGTTGCACCTGTGAGTAAAATAATTTTTGGGTTAACTAAGCGAATTTGCTCCCATAAATAGGGTTTACAAGCCGCTATTTCATCCCCGGTAGGTACACGATTTTCCGGTGGTCTACACTTACAAATATTAGCTATATATATATCTGTATCTGTACTTAATTTAACTGATGCTAAGATATTTTCTAGTAATTGTCCTGATCTACCGACGAATGGTAAACCTGTTTCGTCTTCGTTTTTTCCCGGCGCTTCCCCGATAATCATAATTTTGGCTTGGGGGTTACCACGGCCAACTACAACATGAGTCCGGTTTGCTGCTAATGGACAACGGTGACAGTGATGACAGTCTTTTTCTAATTCTCCCATATTCTCATAATTTCCGGGGACAATGGGAATTTGTCCATGGAGAGGAATTAGCGATTGCTGGTTCAAGCTAGAGTTATCAAAGAGACTTAGTTGAGTTTCGTGCTGCATGGAATTTGGGATAGTCACTGGTAACTCCAGTGGGTTGAGGCCGAATATTATTATTTATCTTACAGCAGTAGGTTGGCGTTAAAAATTGTCGTTATGACAAGGGAACTCCTAACTGGGAACTTTACTTTTCGTTACTTATGTCGGTTTTTTTCTGTTCACTTACTGAGAACGTTTGTAGAGACGTGACCTGGGTAGGGATTTTCGGCTCTACATTCTTTTTCATCAGAGGTCTATTGATGGGAACTTTTGTCTGCCATACTTGCTCAAATTCTGCTTGAGTAATTTCAAATTCTTGTATATCTAGTATATCTATTTTCTGATCACACAACATCCCATAATCGTCCAGGAAGTGGCTATGATCATAAAATAAAACATTCCCATTTTCATAGACTTCTATTTGTCTGAGAGGATATAAAGTATTTCCAATCTCCATGAAGTATGTACTAGTACCCCAATCATCAAATTCACCACCTAGGGATACATCCCAGACCCATTTATAATATTTTTTTGTTTCTTGTTTTGGAGACATAATAAATTTAATCCAGCCAGTAATTTTCCTCTAATAATAAGTTGCTATTTGTTCCCTATTCCCTATTCCCTGTTACCTGTTCTCCAGGGTTCAATTTCCCATCCGTTGAATTATTTTACAGCATAGACATCTTGATGACGACCAAAGGCAAAACTTAGAGATTCCGGTATATTGCGGCTAGACTGGGTCAAGAAAATTACAATTGCCAGAACTGTTAGACCCGTGGTTAAACCAAACATACTGCGATAACCGCACGTTTCGGCTAATGTTCCAAAAACCGCACCTGCTATAGCTAAACCTATATCAAATCCCATTAAAGAAGTACCAAATATCCTACCTCGTTCGTGGGGTAAGGTTCTATCTGTCATTAATACGGAAATCATGGGAATTAGTGTCCCAGAAGCAGCACCTTCCATTAATGCTCCTAATAAGAACATTAAAGAGTTATTTGCTTGCCATACGCAGATGAGAGAGAGAGTATAAGCTATCAAACTCATAGTGACAAATAAACCACGTCCATATTGATCTGAGGCTTTCCCAGTAAATAATCTACAACTAAAACTGGAAATGGCGGCCACGGAGAAAAATAAACCTGGATTTAAATCCACTCCTGTTGATTTGATGAATAGGGAGATGAAAGTATGTAAACTACCTAAAGTCAAACCACTCAATAATAAGACTAGAGCCGGAATCCGCACGCGAGGACTAGTTAGTATTTGCCAAAAGTTATCATTTTTGCTGTTAATTGGTTTGATGGCCATAGGTGGGTTGACAATGGGGATAATAGATAGTAAACCTAAACATCCTAAAGCCGCAGATGAGAGGAATAATGGGGTATAACCAGCGGTTGCTTGTAAAAATCCACCTATGGCTGGACCTATGCCCACACCTAAAGGACTTACCAAACTCATGTAACCGACTACTTCCCCCCGACGGTGTTCTGGTGCTAAATCTGCCACTAAGGCAGTGTAAGCTGTGGCAAAAGCAGCAATACTAATACCATGAAAGGCACGAATCAACATTAGGGGAATGACTGATTTTACCACTAAATATCCTAAAGGCGCGATCGCTACCACAAACATCCCTATCAGTAAGACTATTTTGCAGCCTCGGTTATCAGCTAAAGCGCCCATTGATGGTCTAACTAGTAGTACACCAATAGCAAAGCTACCCATAACAATGCCAATTTCCTGTTTACTCGCACCAATATGTTCAATATATAAGGGTAAGGTCGGCAATAATGAGGCTAAACCTGACCAAAAAAACAAACCTGCGGCAAATAACATGAGCAGGTTTTTCCGCAGTTCAGCGTCAAAAGTATCAAAAGCTTTCACGGCAGATGCAATAATCCTAAAAGTGTTATTTTCCTATTGTTACGTTACTTAACATTTTTTGCCACAACTTCCCGCACACGATAGATAGGCCTTCCCTGAGATTCATGATATGTCCGCATTAACAACTCTGCCAAAAGACCGAAACAAAACAACTGTACACCAGTTACTAGCAACAAAACCGCCAAAATCAACAAAGGACGATTACCGATATCTACATGGAAAACCAATTTGACGAAAGTTAAATATATACCTATTCCCCCACCAGAAACCATAGAAATTAACCCTAACAGTCCAAAGACGTGCATAGGACGGGTGAGGAACTTTTTCATAAATAGAATAGTTAATAAATCCATTAATACCCGAAATGTCCTTGATATCCCATACTTACTCTGTCCAAACCGCCGCGCATGATGACGCACAGGGACTTCAGTAATTCTCGCCCCTTCGATATATGCTAATGCGGGTAAGAAGCGGTGTAATTCCCCATAAAGATTCATATCCGCCACTAATTCAGCCCGATAAGCTTTGAGAGAACAACCATAATCATGAATATAAACGCTAGTAGCACCACGAATTAGCCAATTGGCGATTTTAGAAGGAAGTAGGCGATTTAATGCCCCATCTTGGCGATTTTGCCGCCAACCACTGACTAAATCATAACCCTCATCCAGCTTTGTAATTAACATGGGGATATCAGCCGGATCATTTTGCAAATCAGCATCTAAAGTCACAATTACCTTGGCCTTAGCATAATTAAAACCAGCAGACATGGCCGCAGTTTGTCCATAGTTACGACGCAATATCACCACTTTTATATCAGTACGAATTTGTGCCTGTTCTTTGAGAAATTCCGCTGAACCATCACTAGAACCATCATCTACACAAATAATTTCATAGTTCAATTTACTAGCTGTGAGAGTGGAAGAAATTGCTTTTAGTAATAAAGGTAGACTTTCTACTTCATCTTTAATTGGTATAACTACGGATACATCTAAAATTGGTGATTGATGATTAGTCATTTTTTATAGCTGATAATTGATTTGATATTTATTTGATATAAATCCGTTTCCATAATTGATTCTCATCTTTTTGATCTATATGTCACTAAAACGCCTCTGGGTAGTCGGAAAATACAGTTTATCTATCCATGACCAGGATAACTTTTGATTACTCTACCAGCACCGCGCAATTGTTGATAATAGCACTGACTAACTTTGTCTCCTTGTTCCGAAAGCTGGTCAATACCAATACCATTCCGGCCTTGATCTTTTCCCGAACTGTGAATATAATAACCATCACCTAAATATAAACCCACGTGAGTCGCTTTTTTTGAAGTACCAAAAAATATTAGATCTCCTAATTTTAATTCCGTCATATCAACTATTTGAGTAAAAGCCTCCTGTTGATAAGCATCTCTTGGTAGCCAAACACCTACAGATTTAAAAGCGGCTTGCATGAAACCAGAACAATCATAATTAGGTGCAACTGTGCCACCCCAAAGATAATAATTATCTTGTTCCTTTGCGGCTTGAGTAAAAGCAATAATGTCGGTTATGCGTTGTTGAATTTCTGCTGCCCAGATCAACTGGGGTTGATATAATGTTTGAGTCGCTTGCATAAACTGCAAATCTTCCCTAGACAACCATCCCGGATAGTCGTCTTCACATAAACAGACTTCAACTGCTTGATGATGATGATTTGATGTTATTTGTAAATGTCGTCCCGTTGCAGCTTGAGTTGCTAACCGGACACATTCAGGAGAGTCATAGACATTGAGGTTAGTTGTACATTGATATTCATTTGTCAGGGAATAGGGAATTTGTGAATTTAGATTTAAGGACATGGGTAATATGATGATTTTTTGTATAAATGTTCTCTGTATCAGGATTATCTTCTCTACATTATTTAATTTACCATTAATGTCATATCTAATAATTTTGGACTTCATTAGACTGGGAAACGCTATATACAAATTAAATGCAGATAATTTCTTGACCTGAACATATCCCATCAGTTACAAGATATATTTTAAATAATCTTTTTTAAGTCCTTTTTTCTTGGTGTGCTTTGAGTTTATAGTTTTATTTATCACTGCGTATGAATGAGTTAACCATAAATCATAATTAAAACTTATCATTATAGGATAATACTTTTAATATTCATAACTTAGGAAAATTCAACTTTAGATTTTCTTAACAATTAATTGAGAATTATTTTTATTTAGGAACGAGCTTGCAATACTTTCGGCGATTTGCTAGAATTATTGAGAATTTCATAATTGGGTTAATATTGTCAATTTCGTACCTTGCTCAAAAGATGATTTTCAGAAGTCTTTATTTATAGTCGTTTCAGAGATCAATTTTCAAAAAAATACAAAACTTTACAAATTAGCAGTGGTTTAAAAGAGTAAATTGGGGAAAAATTATTCAGCAAATCATGTACTTTAATTGGTAGAACAAATATACTATTGACAAATATAGTAACTTATGGTATGTAAGGTGTGTTAGCGATTAGTAACGCACCATTTTATCAAATCGTTGAAATTGTTTAATGTGAGGTTATTAATAATTGAATCTTGATCATATCGCATCAATCACAGGATTATTTAAAGATAATGTAGAGACGTTTGTCAACTGTCAACTGTCAACTGTCAACTGTCAACTGTTCCCTTATATAGCGAACTGCTTGCAGCAGCGCTTCGCTATCGCTATGTTTCACATAAAGTCTTTCCCCATGGTGCGTTACTAGTCGCTAACACACCCTACTTTTAAAATTTCAGATAGTTCTTCCTTATCAAGTTCAGGATAACATTTTTAAAATCCTTTGTCAATACCTAAAAAGCAAATTTTTCGCGGTTTTTTGCGTTTTGTTGGCTGTTCCCTGTCAACTGTCAACTGTCAACTGTCAACTGTCAACTGTCAACTGTCAACTGTCAACTGTTCCCTTATATAGCGAACTGCTTGCAGCAGCGCTTCGCTATCGCTATGTTTCACATAAAGTCTTTCCCCATGGTGCGTTACTAGTCGCTAACACACCCTACTTTTAAAATTTCAGATAGTTCTTCCTTATCAAGTTCAGGATAACATTTTTAAAATCCTTTGTCAATACCTAAAAAGCAAATTTTTCGCGGTTTTTTGCGTTTTGTCAACTGTCAACTGTCAACTGTCAACTGTCAACTGTCAACTGTCAACTGTCAACTGTCAACTGTCAACTGTCAACTGTCAACTGTCAACTGTCAACTGTTCCCTGTCAACTGTCAACTGTCAACTGTCAACTGTTCCCTGTCAACTGTCAACTGTCAACTGTCAACTGTCAACTGTCAACTGTCAACTGTCAACTGTCAACTGTCAACTGTCAACTGTCAACTGTCAACTGTCAACTGTCAACTGTCAACTGTCAACTGTCAACTGTCAACTGTCAA
>NZ_JACJPZ010000077.1:0-14813 GCF_014696335.1 Dolichospermum sp. FACHB-1250 | reverse complement strand
GCTGTACTTGCACCCGCAGCAAAGGTGATGGTTTTTCCTGTTCCTGGTGTTGCTCCTGTATAGTCGCTACTATCTGCTGTACCCGTAACGCCATAGTTAACGGTTAAGGCGTTGGTTGTCGCTCCTGTGCGGGTGAAGGTGTAAATTAGGTTGTTAGGTCCGTTTTCTAATACGCTACTGGGTGATACTGCTAGGGTAATGGTGGGAGAAGCAATATCATCATTAGTAATAGTTCCCGTCACGGCTGTGGTTGTCCCAACAGTGTAACCTGTTCCTGAAGCCAAAGTTAAAACAACAGTTTCATCGCTTTCTGGAGTGCTATCACCTGTGGGGTCAATAGTCAGAGTGGCTGTACTCGCACCCGCAGCAAAGGTGATGGTTTTTCCTGTTCCTGGTGTTGCTCCTGTATAGTCGCTACTATCTGCTGTACCCGTAACGCCATAGTTAACGGTTAAGGCGTTGGTTGTTGCTTCTGTACGGGTGAAGGTGTAAATAAGGTTGGTAGGTTCGTTTTCTAATACGCTACTGGGTGATACTGCTAGGGTAATGCTGGGTGAAACAACATTATTAATTCCCAAATTTGTAGCCGCAACATTGATTAAGGAATCAGGATTAGTTATGGGCAAATCTTGGGTGATTTCCCAGAAGAACGCACCACCGAGTCCTTGTTGTTTGACATAATCAGTTTTCCCCAAAATTGATTGGTTATTTTCATAGGTGCTAAACACCTTTGTTTGAGAACTATAAATGTAGGGAACTTTGGCGCTATTATCCCAGAACGATTGATAGCCATTTGTCCCCAATAGATTATAAAGCTCCCTATATGTGCGCTCAGAGCTACCAGTACCCTGCTGGAACAGCCCATTGTTGCTACCAGCGTTAACTCCAGTCCAGGTGCGCCCATAAAGTGGAATGCCCAAGACAATATCTGTAGCTGGAACTCCAGCACTGAGATAATGTTGAATGGCCCAATTAGTATTTACTTTAGCCGCGTTGTAGGTAGTGTCATTTGTGCTTTTATACAAAGCTGACTGATGATTTGTTGTGTTCTCCCAAGGTCCGTGGTAGTCATAAGACATGACATTAATAAAGTCTACATAATCGGAAGTTGCTCTCAAATCTTGTGGGCTGAAATCGTAAGGGTTGCCCCCATAATCAGATGCAGACAACTGGTAAGGAGAACCAGAAAGGGCTGTAGTGAGAAGATATTGCTTGCCATCATTTTGAGAGGCTTGATTGATTTGTGTCCGCAATTGTGCCAGCAATTGAATGTAATTATTATCCTCGTTTGCTTGAGGATAGTCCCAGTCAATATCTAAGCCATCAAATCCATTAGTCTTCATTAGTTGGATAGCAGACTGAGCAAAGTTTGCCCTAGACTGCACCGTAGCAGCAGCAGAGGAGAAATCATTCTCTGTTGCACCGCCAATGGAAAGCATGATTTTCAGGTTGGGATTTTGAGCTTTAATTTGTTGAAGTTTAGCGATGTCACCTGTTCCTGTTCCATCTTGAGGTAGTTGAACCGTACCAGTTGAAGTGACATCAGCAAATGAGTAGAACAAATGTGTAAGTTTATTAAACGGAGTATCTACAGGTGTATTGGAATTAAGATTCCAAGAGCCTATATATCCACCCACGATATAATTGGGTAAAACAGCAGTATAAGCCTCCATTGCCTGAATTTGCAAAGCCAGAGGCGCTTCAATTAATCCAGTCGCATATTCTAAGAGCCAATCTCCACCCAATGCAGCACTACCAGTCCAGTCATCAGATGCAGCTACATCTGCCCCGGTCAATTGACTAATTTGCTGGACAAAAGCTTTACCAATAACCCCCCCAGCCACGTCACAACCATACAGCAGAATGTCTCCTGTGGTAGTGAGAGATTGACCCCACTGCTGTAATTGTGAACTATAGCTATTGAGGTTTGCTGAGTTTAACTGAGTTGAAGCAAGGGATAAACTACCCTCTCCACCGTGAGAAATAATTTGAACACTATCAATGTCTGTCAGTGCTGCTAATTTATCGGTAATCTGCCTAATACCGTCCCGTGTTTGGTCAATAATAAACACCAGTGAGCCAGGTTCGACACCATTAACTAGATTCTGCCAGTCTGTAACATTGGGATCAATGAAAACGACGTTTTTGGTAGATTTTGCCACAATTGTAATCCTGTATTAATTAAAAAGTTGTTTTTTTTACTTTACCAACCCCGCACTGACTCCAGTATCTATCTTGAGATAGGTTTTCATGTCGCATTCGTCATTAGACGATATCATATCACCTATAGTGTCTACAATTTTCTCGTTTCCTCTGTATGAAAAAAAATTTTTAGAAGGCTTTGCTTTTTTTTTCAAATGGAGGCAGAGCCTCTTAATGGCATTCCCAGTCTGAGACTGGGAACGAGATAATAGAGATAATATTTAGTACACAAAAACCGGAACTCTTTTATAAGCAGGTGTACCACTTTGAGGATCAATTGCTGCTGTCAATAAAACGTTAGCTTCAGGATAAAACATAAAGGCTACACCTTCACGAATTGCACCACAAATAATTTCAATATTCTCTAGTTCTCCTCCACTTCCTTTAACTGTAACTCGTTGATGTTCTTGAAATCCTGCTTTTTTAATATCCAAACTATTCATTAAAATACAATGACGATGGGGCATATTGCGATATTTATCTGCACTGCGATAAACTACGGTATTATGTTGTCCATAACCGCGTCCTGTTCCCAATATTAAGACAATTCCTGGTTGATTTTCCTCCACACCAAAAGCTGATTTATCAGGTAAAGTTAATTGTGGTAAAGGTGTGATAAACATCCGGGCTTTACCATCAAAAGTGGGAAATTTCGGTTCATCAAAAATCCGTCCTGCAATGGTAAATTCTGCCTGAGTTTGATCAATTTGACCTATTTTTTCGTAACCAGGAATAGTTTTAGCAATTAATTCTCTAACATAAACCGTATCTTGCAATTTACGCCAATTAATCGGATGTTCATCATGTAAACGATGGGCTATTTCTGTAATTAATTCTACTTCAGAAATCAAATCAGAATTATCTGGTTGTAAATGACTTTTACCTGCATCATTTAACCTGACAAAATTATTACCTGATTCCGTTGTTGTCCGGTGGGGGTTTTCAAAGCGATTGAAAACAGGTAAGATTAAAGTTTGCTGTTTTGCTAATCCGTGAAAATGTCCTAAATTCGGTTTGGTCGCTACATAAAAAATGGTTTCTATTTGTGATAAAGCCCGTTTTGCTTGTGATAAATCTGGGTTAGCTGCATACAAATTTCCCCCTAAACAAAAGAGGGTATTGATCTTTCCTAATTCTGCTGCTGTTATTAAATCACGGGTATGATAACCTGGAGTTTCATTCAGGGGTTTTCCTAATAGCTGAGATAGTGCTTGTTTGATTTCTTCTCGCAAATTGACGGTGACACCCATTGAACCAAATCCTTGGACGTTAGAATGTCCTCTAATGGGCATTGTTCCTGCGCCAATTTTACCAGCATTACCTGTAATTAAAGCCGTATTTGCTATACTCAAAACATTATTTACACCGTTAGTTTGTTGAGTGATTCCCATAGCCCAAGCAAATACTACTCGCTCAGATTTACCAATTATATAGGCTGTGGCGGTAATTTCTTCTTGAGATAATCCGCAGGTTTTGGTGATATCATCCCAAGATATATTATGGGCATAATCTAAGATTTGTTGCCAGTTTTGAGTGGAGGATTTGAGATATTCTATTTTAATTAAATTTTGGGCAATTAGGGATTTTTGTAACCCTAGAAATAAGGCTACATCACTACCAGGAATGGGTTGCAAATATAAAGAAGATATATCAGAACCACCGGTAAGTAAGGATTTGATCGGAAAAGCAGGGGAAGCAAATTTAACTAAACCGATTTCAATTTGGGGATTAATAATAATTACTTTACCACCCCGGTCTCGTAATTTGATTAATTCGTTCATTAATCGGGGATGATTTGCGGGTGCATTAGAACCAATTAAAACCACACAATCACTATGTTGTAAGCTTTCTAAACTTACCATTGATGTTCCTGAACCGAAAACTTTTTTTAAGCCGACGGTTGAGGGAGCGTGACATAAATCCGAACAATCTGCTAGATTATTACTACCTAGCGATCGCATTAACAATTGTAATAAATAAGCGGCTTCATTAGATGAACGTCCAGAACTATAACTAGCTATAGTTGCTGGTGTTAAACTAAAGGCTGGTTTTGCGATTTGATAAACTTCTTCCCAACTAATACGTTGATAATGGGATGATCCTGATTTAAGAATGAGAGGATAACTAAGTCTGCCTAAGTTATCACATTCTTGAGAAGTTAATTCTTGCAATTCACTGATATTATATTTTTGAAAAAAATCTGGTTTAATTCCTGGTTGCAATTCTGCTGCAATAGCTTCTACACTTTTAGCACAACGTTGTAAATATTCTCCTGCTTCATTGACAAATCCTCCTTGTTGTCCACCCGTACCCCAAGCACAGGATAAACAAGCGCTTTTATGATTGAGAGTTTGCCATAATTGTAAACCTTGGGGTGAGAGAGTTTTTTCTACCCAATATTGGATTACGGGTAAACCGCCCCCTGCATGGGAATTAGATTTATTTTCTGGTAAATTGTCCATAAATAGGAGTTGTATATCTTATTTATAAAGCTTTAATGAATTCTTCTGGACTAAAAGATTCTTCATCGTCTTCAGAAATTAAATAAATGTCCAATTGTTTTAAAGGTTTCCATTCTTGATACAGCAAGTAGCTTTGAGTGAAGTACACCTTGTGCGGGCAAGATGCCCGCACCACAAGAGTTTTATTATTAATATCTGTACTTCATAATATCGGGAACTGCTGTAACTAATGAGAGTAGCGATCGCTTTTCCAGCTTTTTCAATAACAATTGATGTTTCTCCTTGGGTAAGACTATCCAAAAAATCACTCAAATGTTCTTGTATTTCAACAGCAAGTAGCTTTGAGTTAAGTACACCTTGTGCGGGCAAGATGCCCGCACCACAAGAGTTTTATTATTAATATCTGTACTTCATAATATCGGGAACTGCTGTAACTAATGAGAGTAGCGATCGCTTTTCCAGCTTTTTCAATAACAAATAACAATTGATGTTTCTCCTTGGGTAAGACTATCCAAAAAATCACTCAAATGTTCTTGTATTTCAGTAGCATTTACTTGATTCATGATCATTTCACTATGATGATATTGATGATTTTAACTGCATCTGAATAAATAGGGAATAGGGATTAGCAATTAGCAATTAAGATCTGACAATTACCAATTACCAATCACCTGTTATCAATCAACTATTCAGCAGTTTTATTAGCTGCACGATTAGCACGAGCTTCTGCTGAATTCATGACTTCTGCAAAATTTTCCACAAGTTCACCAGGGAAATTTTCCAAAACTCTGGTAGAAATAGCAATTCGACCTTTACCCTGGTCTAAATCAATAATTACAGCTTTAATGGGTTGACCAATTTGAAAGACCTTTTCTAAAGATTCAATAAATTTTTGGCTGACTTGTTTAATGTGGAGTAAAGCACTGACACCATTTAAATCTACAAATACACCAAAAGGTTTGATGCCGGTAATTTTTCCCTCTACTAATTGACCTAATTCTAATAAACTGAAGTTACTAGAACGAGCCGCTAAACGTTGAGAAAGAACCAGTTTCTTAGTTTCACGATTAATTTCTAAAAAGCCGACGGTGAGACTTTGGCCTTTGAGTGCTTCTAGATTATCACGTTCAGATATGTGCGATCGCGGAATAAACCCCCGCACACCCAAAAGATCAACCGTAACACCGCCTTTATTAATACCTGTTACCCGCACTTGGACGGTTTGGGAATTTTCTTGCATTTCTAACAGTCTGTCCCAGATCTGACGCATTTCCAATTGCTTACGGGAAATAGTAACTTGACCTTCAGCATCCTGATCCCGAATAATTAAAAACTCTAGTTCCTCATTCATCGGTAATACTTCCGACAAATCAGTTACTGCTCTCAAAGAAGCCTCATCTTGGGGAAGAAACGCAGACGATTTTCCACCAATATCAACATAAGCTCCATCATGGTCAATTTGGAAGACTTTACCACGAACAATTTGCCCTTTTTGAAATTGGTAATCGTGCTTTTCTAGTGCTTTAGCAAAATCGTCCATTGAAAAAGACGAATTGGCTGTTTGAGAAAGTTTGGATTCGGAATTCATGACTTTGAAGATAAATTGTTATTTGTTAGTTGTCAGTGGTCACTGGTCAATTGTCAGTTGTCAATTGTCAGTTGGCTAAAAAGTTCTTGGACTTGTTGCCAAGCATTCGCCGCAGCTTTAGAATTATAACTG
Source organism: Dolichospermum sp. FACHB-1250 (assembly GCF_014696335.1). Taxonomy (NCBI): domain Bacteria; kingdom Bacillati; phylum Cyanobacteriota; class Cyanophyceae; order Nostocales; family Aphanizomenonaceae; genus Dolichospermum; species Dolichospermum sp. FACHB-1250. The sequence continues at coordinate 8,429 of NZ_JACJPZ010000077.1, read as the reverse complement.
GCACGATGGTCACAAAAAAATCCGTGATCAGCCCCATTGTAGCGAAAAACACGATGGGGAATTTTGTATTTTTCCAGTTCTGCTTCAATTTCGTCCACTTGTTCTAGGGGAATACTCCCATCTTGGTTCCCAAAAAAGGCGTAGATAGTTCCTTTAATCTCTGATGTCCGGGTAATAGTGGGATTTCCACCTCCAGGAGTGCGATTAGTAATCCCCGCACCGTAAAAGGATGCAGTAGCCTTAATATCTGGTAAAGTAGCAGCTAGATAGGCGACGTGACCACCAAAACAAAAGCCAATACAACCAAATCCCTCTTTTTTGACTTGGGGTAAAGTTTTTAAGTAGTTAATAGCTGCTTGAATATCGCTTAAAATTTCTGATGCTGTGGTCTGTAACCAAGCGTATTTTCGGCCTATTTCCACGTCTTCGGGAGTATAACCAGTTTCAAATCCAGGTGCTTGACGTTGAAACAGTGCCGGGGCGATGGCTACATAACCCAGTTTAGCAATTCGTTCTGTTACATCCCGAATATGCACGTTAACACCAAAAATCTCCTGTAAAACAATAATTCCCGGATAAGAACCAGGGGAAGTTGGTTTTGCTAAATAAGCATCTATTTGGAAATTGTCCGCGGAAATTTGAATTGTTGAAGTATTTATTGCTGGCTCTGTCATAATTAAGTTGGCAGTAAGGGAAAAGACAAGAGATAATAGGCCACAGACAAGAACTTAAATAGCTCTTTAATTGATTTTGACTCTTAACTCCCGACTCCTGTATAGTTCCTTGGTAATATTTATCAGAGTAAATTAACCCATTAATCATATATTTAATAGGTAACTGATGGCAATTAATATAAGTTTTAGGCAGAGGAATTGGTCATGATTCAGTTCCGTATTCAACCAGACAGTGAAATTCCCGCATCTAACCAACTATTTAATCAAATCCGATTTGCGATCGCCTCCGGGCAATATTCACCCGGATACAAATTACCCAGTACCAGGGCTTTAGCAATGCAAACCGGGTTACACCGCAATACCATTAGCAAAGTTTACCGCCAATTGGAGGTAGAAGGATTTGTGGAAAGTCTTGCAGGTTCAGGAATCTATATTCGTACCCAAGGTCATGAAGGTGGAAATAGATCACAGTCCCCCATTCTCAAACAACATCCAACCAGTTATAAAGTAGTTCAACAAGCCCTAGACGAGTTACTCACCCAAGGCTGTTCTCTCAATCTAGCACGGGAACTATTTTTAGCAGAAGTTGACTGGCGTTTGCGTTGTAGCGCGAGAGTATTAGTAGTAACTCCATCTCAAGATATTGGGGCTGGGGAATTAATGGTTGATGAATTAGAGGAATCCCTGCAAATTCCCGTCCAGCTAGTACCAATGGAACAACTAATGGCGGTATTAGACCAAACAGCCTCGGCCACATTAGTCACCAGTCGTTATTTTATCGGAGAAGTGGAAGCGATCGCTGCCCTCAAAGCCGTTCGTGTTATCCCCCTAGATATTCACGACTACGGAAAAGAACTAACTGTAGTTAAAGGCTTACCCAAATCCAGTTGTATCGGTATAATTAGCCTCAGTTCTGGTATTCTCAGAGCTACAGAAGTCATTCTCCACGGTTTACGAGGTGAAGAATTATTAGTAATGACTTCCCAGCCTAAGGATGATTATAAACTACACGCCATTGTCAAACGCTCAGAAATCATCTTTTGTACCGATCAAGTCAGCTACTCCACAGCCCAAGCAACCTTACAAACCTTCCTAGAAGACCTCATTCGTCCACCTAAACTCATTCGCTGTGAAAACTATATCGGTACACAGTCAATTAATTTACTAAAACGCGAACTGGGACTAATTTAACTAATTTAACAGCAGTCACTTATCACGGAGATAAAATATCCCCACAACTGGTTAATAACTTGACAAATATTGCCATAGCCACTACCAACTGCGGGGAAGTCAAGAGCCTTAACCCTATTCCCTATTTACTGTTCCCAATTCCGGGCTATAATACAGGCCTTTGATTAAGACATGGCTTGAATGATGTAATCAAAGTAGGGTGCGGTCTCTGAAGCGTCTTCTGCATTTAGTAAATCCAAGGACGCTTGTTTGAGAGAATTAATCGCCTCTACCATTCCTGGAACAGGAACGCCTAGAGAATTGTACATTTCTCGTACACCAATCAAACCAATTTTTTCAATGGGTTCTTTGTCACCAGCAAGTACACCGTAGGTAATTAGGCGTAAGTACCAGCCAAAATCCCGAATACACAAAGCCCGTTGTTTTTCACCGTAAGCATTACCACCAGGGGCGATAAAATCAGGGCGTTTTTGCCAAAGTTTTTTGGTGGCTTCTTGAACAATTTTTTTCTCGTTTTCTGAAAGGGTGGCAGCGATTCTTGTGCGCTTTACACCAGTTTCCAAAAATGCTTTGATGTTTTTGAGTTCACCACTGCTGGGATAACGCAGTTCGTCGTCAGCTTGGAGAATAACTTGGCTAATTACAGTCATGATGATCTAAATAACCCGAAATATTTATATTTGCTAGTTTACCGACTTAGAGGAACATTCGTGAAGTGTGTGGGAAGATAGACATAAATCTATTCACAATTCTACATTAAGGAACTCTCCCTTCCCTATTCCCTAACAACTCACTAATGACTAATATAATGTGGCGACAAGGTGAAATTATCGAACTGGAAATTACTGATTTAAACGACACTGGTGACGGTGTGGGACGCTTTGAACAGCGTGTGGTTTTTGTTCCTGATACTGTACCAGGCGATCGCCTACTTGTCAAGTTACTCAATGTTAAGCCAAAATATGCTTATGGTCAGGTGCAGGAATTATTGCAAGCCTCGCCTCAACGGGTGCGACCAAGCTGTATTGTCGCTGATAAATGTGGTGGTTGTCAATGGCAACATATTAAATATGATTACCAGTTAATAGCCAAACAAAATCAAGTAATTCAAGCTTTAGAAAGAATTGGCGGTTTTGTTAACATACCTGTAAATCCAGTATTAGTAGCTGCTACATCCTTGGGTTATCGCAACAAAGTTACCTATCCTCTTGGTATTGCTGCTACAGGTCATGTCCAAGCTGGATATTATCACAAAGGTACACATAAATTAATAAACTTAAATCAATGCCCAGTGCAAGATCCACGGTTAAATCCTTTATTAGCTGAAGTAAAATTAGATATTGAAAAGCAGGGTTGGTCAATTTATGACGAAACCAGACACAAAGGATTAATTCGCCATTTAGGTTTACGCATTGGCCGTCGCACAGGAGAAATGCTGCTAACTTTGGTCGTCAAAGATAGGAATTTACCAGGAATTGAAAACCAAGCACAGCAATGGTTACAGCGTTATCCCCAATTAGTGGGCGTGTCATTAAATCGTAATAGCGATCGCACAAATGCTATATTTGGACTAGAAACCCGTTGTTTAGCTGGAGTTCCTTACCTACGAGAAAAATTCGCCGGACTGGATTTTCAAATTCGCCCAGATACCTTCTTCCAAGTGTACACAGAAACAGCCGAAGCACTATTAGAGGTAATTCAGTCAGAACTAAATTTACAAGGTCATGAAGTCCTAGTAGATGCTTATTGTGGCATAGGGACCTTAACTTTGCCCCTGGCTAAACAAGCAAAGCATATCATCGGTTTAGAATTACAATCAACAGCAGTAAAACAGGCAATTGTCAATGCTCAAGAAAATAGAATTAATAATGTCACATTCCAAGTAGGTGCGGTGGAAAAGATTCTCCAGAATTTAGAGATCATACCGGATGTCGTCTTACTTGATCCACCACGGAAAGGATGTGAAGATAACGTTATCAAAACATTAAGAAACCTGAAACCTTCTCGAATTGTTTACGTCAGTTGTAAAGTATCTACCTTAGCCCGTGACCTCAAATTACTTTGCGAAAATGGACTGTATAGACTCACAAGGGTGCAACCTGCCGACTTTTTCCCCCAAACTGCCCATGTAGAAGCAGCCGCTTTTCTGGCACTATCGGACAATGACCAGAGTAGTTAATTTTTCACAAAAAATAAAAATCAGAAATTTGTAGTCTAGTGGATACTCATAATGCTAGAATGAAACTACATAGAAATAGAAACTCATTTTGTTTTAAAGAAATCGAGGCTGCATAAAATGTTAAGAAAGGAATAAGATTGTGTTAAATACAAACCAGCAGTTAATGAGATTGTTTTTCTCCTCCTGTTCAAAAATAGCAGTTTTTATTTATCTGCTAAATCAACAGATTAACTTGAGAAAATTGTAAATAAGCAATATGAATTCTCGTCTTAATTTACCAGCCAAGAGCATTTTTATAAATTTAGTTTTACAGACGTAAGTTTACAGGCAACATGATCACCTAATTCTGATCAGAATGCCTGAAACAGCTTTCCTGATGTCTAGCTAACTAAAAGCTACGGGGTTTCTCTTGTGATTACCATTTCTCTTCGTCCAGTCGGGCGTTACTGGGGGACAATTAGTTTTGCTTCCACCCTTTATCTTTGTCCAATCCTAGATTTATTGTTGACAGATATTCCGGCAAAATTGCAATCAGAACTGCGACTAGGACTCCAAGAAGCCCTAGTAAATGCCGCTAAACATGGGAATAATCTTGATCCCGCTAAATTAGTAGTAGTCCGTTTCTCATTAGTAGATAATCAATATTGGTGGATTATCTCAGATCAGGGTAGCGGTTTCACTCCCTCCATTACAGGTGATAGTGATCCCAATGACTATTTACCACCTGAGGAAGCAGAAAGTGGACGCGGTATGTCCTTGCTGCATCAGATTTTTGATCAAGTAGAATGGAATCGCAAAGGTACAGAACTCAGGCTTTGTAAGCAGGTAGAAAGCCGTCGTTTATTATCTTTGGGAAGGTGAAGGGTGAGGTTAATCCCTTTATTACTGGGGCAACCACAGGGGGTTTGCCCTTACCCCATTGGGCAACCACAGGGGGTTTGCCCTTACTTTGTTTTGTGTCCGTGGGTGGGGCAAGGAGGGGCGGAAATTGATTTGTCTAGCCAGCCTACAGCCTGTTCTAGTCTGGCTTGCGCCTCTTGGGGTTCATTTTTGACTAAAAAGACTATGGCGGCGGCAACCTGTTCACTAGCGCGGGCATTGCGGTTAGATTTGAGACGATGCCAATCCTCTGGAGTGATCCTTAACCTTTCCATGAGTGCTTGTGCCAGTTCTAAAGTGCTAATTTCATTTAGTTGACTAGTTTGCAACATAAGACTAAGTGCTAAGTTAAGAGTAAAATTTATGATTTAATCATCATAGCTAATTACGAATCGCTAATGACTAATTTAGAGGAAAATCCCCACTTAGATTTTGCACAGGAATGAGAGGAAGTGGAAACTTGAGTAAGATTCTTGAAGGCACAATGGCAACAATAATTAAAGAATTTAAAGCAAAATAGCAAACAGACCCCATAAATTAAGACAGAGTTAACCTGCATTCAAAAACAGTGGGAAACCTTGGAAATCAACTGAGAAAGCCGGTTGTTTTCTTGGGATACCCTAAAAAGACCTTTTTGGCAAGCTATCCGTTTTGGCGGTTTGGGCGTTATTATAGGTTGGTTACTAAAATCTTGGGTTGGATGATGGAATTTTAGATTTTGGATTTTGGATTTTGGATTTTATTTAAACCAAGTCCAATGATATCAAATCGGAAATTTTATGATTCGGTTTATCCGATTTTCAGTCTCTATTTTGCTATAATTGGTATTATATAGTCAAAAAAAACAGTTGGAGAAAATGCTAAATCGTCGTATTGCAGAAATATTAAGAAGTGGTAAACCAGAAGAAACTTTGGTAGTCCAAGGTTGGGTAAGAACAAAACGCGAGTTAAAAGGATTTGCGTTCTTAGAAGTTAATGATGGTTCATCCTTGGGTAATTTGCAAGTTGTGATTAATCAAGATTTACCAGATTATCAAGGAATCTTAAAACAAATCAATACGGGTGCTTCTATAGAAGTATCAGGAGTGATAGTAGCTTCCCAAGGTAAAGGACAAAGAATAGAATTAAAAGCGGATACGGTGAAAATATACGGAGACGCTGATCCTGATACCTATCCCCTGCAAAAGAAACGTCATTCCTTTGAGTTTCTAAGAACCATAGCCCATTTGCGCGGTAGAACTAACTCCTTTGGTGCGGTATTTCGGGTCAGAAATGCTTGCGCGACTGCTATTCACCAATTTTTTCACGAACGGGGTTTTTTATGGGTACATACTCCCATTATTACTGCTAGTGACTGCGAAGGGGCTGGAGAATTATTTACTGTTACTAATTTTAATTTAAAGAATGTTCCCCGCAGAGAAAATCAAGAAATTGATTATAGTCAAGACTTCTTTAGTAAACCTGCATATTTAACAGTTAGTGGACAGTTAGAAGCCGAAATTATGGCTATGGCTTTTACTAATGTCTATACTTTTGGTCCTACATTCCGGGCGGAAAATTCTAATACTTCTCGTCATTTAGCCGAATTTTGGATGGTTGAACCAGAAATGGCGTTTTGTGATTTAGAGGGTGATATGGATTTGGCTGAGGAGTTTCTGAAATACATTTTTAAATATGTAATGGAAACTTGTCCAGAAGACATGGAATTTTTTAATGAACGCATTGATAAAACTGTTTTAGAAACTGCTAATAATATTATTAACAATCAATTTGAACGGTTGACTTATACAGAAGCAGTTAAACTTTTAGAAAAAGCTGATGTTAAATTTGATTATCCTGTGAGTTGGGGTGCTGATTTACAATCAGAACATGAACGCTATTTAGCCGAACAACTGTTTAAAAAGCCAGTCATTGTGACAGATTATCCGGCACAAATCAAAGCTTTTTATATGCGGTTAAGTGATGATGAAAAAACCGTCCGCGCTATGGATATTCTCGCACCAAAAATAGGGGAAATTATTGGTGGTTCCCAACGGGAAGAACGGTTAGATGTTTTAGAAAAACGGGTTTTAGCACAAGGTATGAACCCGGAAGATTTGTGGTGGTATTTAGATTTGCGTCGTTATGGGACTGTTCCTCATGCTGGTTTCGGTTTGGGGTTTGAAAGGTTGGTACAATTTATGACGGGTATGGGGAATATTCGGGATGTTATTCCGTTCCCTCGCACACCAGAAAACGCGGAGTTTTAATGATTTTAGAGACGTTGTAAATCACGTCTCTTTAACCCAAGCCTTTGTTATACTAAAAGTGGCTAAACTGTTGCTATGAAAATGTTATGCCATCACCTAAGATTATTGAACTTGAAAAAATATTGCAAACTTACTCCATTGAAGATAAACAATGGTTATTACAGCAGTTAATTCAACAACTGGGATTAAATAATCAAGAAAAACCACCCGGAGATTATAAACAACAAGCAAAAGAGATTATTGCAGAAACTATCAGCGAAGTTTTAGCTTTATCCAATGACTGCGAAGAGGAAGTTTGGCAAAAATTTTATGCCGCTAGTGGAAGAATATCCGCAAAATTAAATGAATCGGATTTCTGATAATGTCTTTTCAAAAATTTGATTCACCAATACCTTTAGTAATTGTAGATACATCTGTTTTCATCTCGGCTTTATTGAGTAAAAACCCAAATAGTGCGCCTTGTCAAATTATTATATTCTGGCGAGAAGGTAAATTTAATCTAGTAATTTCTCCACAAATATTAGAGGAATTAGTTGAAAAATTATTAGCAAAAAATATTGATAAAACTGATATCAAAGATATTTTGACAGCCATTTTTTACACAGCAATTAAAATCCAAGGTACTTATGAAGCAACAATCTTGGATAATATTGATCCTAATGATAATATGTTTTTGGCCGCAGCTTATGAAGTTAGTGCTGATTATTTAGTTTCTCTTGATAAGAAACATATTTTGCCGTTAAAATACTATCACGGAACACAAATTTTATCACCGGATTTATTTATCAGGATATTAGATAAATAAAATCAGTTTTAGTGATGCCGAAACAATATTAGTATCTAATATAGCAAGTAGCTTTGAGTGAGGTACACTTTGTGCGGGCAAGACTTGTACTGAGATTGGTCGAAGTATGCCCGCACCACAAGAGTTTTATGATTAATATCTGTACTTGATAATATCGGAAACTGCTGTAAATAACTGATTTACAGCAGATTTTATCTTCATGAGGTAGGCTTTTAGCGGGCAAGATGCCCGCACCACAAGAGTTTTATGATTAATATCTGTACTTGATAATATCGGAAACTGCTGTAAATAACTGATTTACAGCAGATTTTATCTTCATGAGGTAGGCTTTTAGCGGGCAAGATGCCCGCACCACAAGAGTTTTATGATTAATATCTGTACTTGATAATATCGGAAACTGCTGTAAATAACTGATTTACAGCAGATTTTATCTTCATGAGGTAGGCTTTTAG